>NZ_JMLH01000044.1 GCF_000686665.1 Thomasclavelia saccharogumia DSM 17460
CTCTTTTCTAATATTTATATAAATCATTTTTAATTTTTGTAGTCGAAATACCTTCTGTACGAGGTAAATATACTACTTCACAATAATCTTTTAAAAAATCAAATTTCCCTTTCCAATCATCGCCCATGACAAAAATATCAACATCATGTTCCTTTACATCCTTGATTTTTTGATCCCATGATTCTTCAAAAATAACTTCATCAACATATCTAATGGCCTCAAGAATCGTTTTACGATCTTGATCACTATGATATGCTTTTTTCCCTTTTTGTGCATTAAACGCATCTGAACTTACTGCTACAATCAAATAATCTCCCAACGCTTTTGCTCTTTTAATAAGATTCAAATGCCCTACATGAAATAAATCAAATGTTCCATATGTAATAACCTTCTTCATTATCTTCACCACTTTATATACCCTTTTCATTAAAAAAAACTTTGTAAGGTCTATGTCCCACCCTATCAGATTCTTTTGGCAATTTCATATAATCTCCATAGTGAGTTTTTAAATACATATCCCAGTTTTTAGGAATTGGGAAATAATCATTTTCAAATTTATACATTTCTAATGGATATAAATCTTCTTTTCTTATAAATTCAGTTTTAAATTCAGGGAAATTTAAACAACAATATGAATTATAATTACTATTATTATATTTTGTTGCCACATTATATAATCTATTTTTCAAAAAACTAAGAGGAATTAACTTTACAAATATATGAGCCAATTTTCTAATAAGCGACTTAAGTTTTTGAATACAGTTACTAGGTTTTATAGCAATATCAGGAATTTGGCGTAACGAAAACACTCTAATCAATGATTGAAATTTTTTAAACATCTTTTCATATTCAACATCATCATCTGGTACAATATCAAACGGAAATACATCAATATAAATACCATGATGTATATTTATATTCCTATTACAATATTCCATAAATATAGTATTATTAATTCTAATTTTAGTATAAAAATATGGAATATTGTCTCCACTATCTGGAGTTTGCAGCTCGTATTTATCTGTTAGATTAGATGGTGCTAATCGTAAAAACTTTTCGTAATTTTCTCTTGTCATTCCAATATCAATATCATCATCCCATGGAATAAATCCACTATGTCGTATTGAACCCAATGCTGTTCCACCAATAAGAAAATACTCAATATTTTCTTTTTCACAAATTTTTTTAACATCTAATAAAAGTTCATATTCTAATCGTTGAATTGTTTTTAATTCACAGTCACTATATATATCATCGCTCATAGTCAACCCTCATATTTTTATAATATTTTATTTTTGGCTCATTTCCTGATGGTCTCACAACTATCCAAGAACCATCTTCTAAAAAAAATTTTATAACATTTGATTTAGGTAATGTTAAAGGTGATTCACCATTTTGATCGTATCTTAATGATAATTTATAATCTTCCTTTGCAATAACC
This sequence comes from Thomasclavelia saccharogumia DSM 17460, assembly GCF_000686665.1. Classification (GTDB taxonomy): domain Bacteria; phylum Bacillota_I; class Bacilli_A; order Erysipelotrichales; family Coprobacillaceae; genus Thomasclavelia; species Thomasclavelia saccharogumia. The sequence continues at coordinate 1,442 of NZ_JMLH01000044.1, forward strand.
TTTTTGCCTTCAATCTCATGAATATCATTATATCGAAAACTATTAATAATCTCCTCCATTTTTCTTGCTCCTTCAATTCCAGGCAAAGTCTCATTTTCCTGAATATCTAGAATATAACCATTTTCATCATAAATATCATTTAAAACATCCATTAAAGTCTTACCTCTGCTTTTATAATAATTGCATGCTTCACATGCTAAAATAGTACTTTGTATTGCATCTTTGTCTCTCGTAAAATCCTTGACCATATACCCATTACTTTCCTCATAACCAAATAAAAATTCCTTTTTCCCTTCATATTCTCTAATTTTATCACCAATAAACTTAAAACCTGTTAATGTTGATTCTACTTCAACCCCATATTTTTTACAAACCATGCTTCCTAAATCACTTGTAACAATTGTATTAAATACTATACCATTATCTGGTATTGTTCCTTTTTCTTTTTTTGTTGATAAAAGATATTCTAATAATATTGCACCAATTTGATTTCCAGTCAAATATTCATAATTTCCCTTATGTTTAATCATTATTCCTAGACGATCACAATCTGGATCAGTTACAATTATTATATCTGCATTTTCTTTTTTAGCTAATTCTATTGCTTTATCAAATGACTCTCTATTTTCTGGATTTAGTGATTTAACGTTACTAAAATTTGGATCAGGATCGCATTGTTCTTTAACAACACTATAATCATAACCTAAATTTTTTAACATTATTTTTATAGGAATATTACCTGTTCCATGTAATGGGGTATAAACAATTTTTATTTTTTTATCCAATAATGGTCTTTCTTGTACTGTTTCTAAAACTTTATAATAAGCATTATCAACATTTTCTCCAATATATTTTATTAAATCATTATTAGGATTTACTTCAATAGATAATAAGTCCTCTACACCTTTAATATATTTTTCAATTTTATCAGTATCTCTTAAAACGCACTGACACCCATATTTATCATATATTTTATATCCATTATATTCAGGTGGATTATGACTTGCTGTAATTACAATTCCACCAAAAGCTTTTAAATAACGCACTGCAAAGGATAATTCTGGCGTTGGTCTTAACGTATCGAATAAATACACCATTATGCCATGAGAAGATAATACCTTTGCCGCCTCTAAAGCGAATTTATCAGAGTTATGCCTATTATCATATGCAATAACAACAGCTTTCCCATTTTGATCATTAACATACCTTGCATAACCCTCTGTATTTTTTCTAATTGTATATATATTCAATTTATTTGGCCCTGGATTCATAATAGCTCTAATTCCTCCAGTTCCAAAAGACAGCTCCTTATAAAAACATTCCTCAATCTCTTTATTATCTAAAGATAATAGCTCTTCCTTCATAATTCCTTGTTCGAGCCACCTATTAAATTCTTTCATGTAATCCATTACTTATTATCCCTCAATTCATATACTTTAGATATGCTTCCCTTTTTACCAACTACAATCTTATCATCCGCTTCTATAACAAATAATTCATTTATATCCAATAATATAATTTCTTTTTTTGTACTATAAGCAATATTATTTTTTGAATTAAAATTATTTACTTTACCTTTAAAAATATTGTTATTTTCATCTTTTTTTATATATCTTTCAAGTGCCTTCCATGATCCAATATCATCCCATCCAAAATCACCTGGTATAACAAAAATATGTTTTGATTTTTCCATAATCGCATAATCTATTGATATAGATTCACATAAAGAGTATTTTTTTTCTAACACCTCCATATAATTTTCATCTTCAATGGCCGGTAGAGTAGAAAGTATTTGATACATTTGATTAGATAATCTTTTAAACTCTTCAATCATAAATTTGCAGTTAAAAACGAACATGCCGGCATTCCATAAATATGTACCTTTATCAAGATATTCTTTAGCTATATTTAAATTTGGTTTTTCTACAAAACAACGTACCTTTTTTATTTGATAATTATCAATTTTTTCGATATTATCAGAAAAATTGATATACCCATAACCTGTTTCCGGTCTATTTGGCTCTATTCCAATAGTCACTATTGATTCAAAGGTATCATCTACAAACTTATTAGCTACTGACAAAATTTTTAAAAATTCTTTTTTATTATTTATTTTATGGTCACTTGGGAGTACAACAACATTGGCATCCATATAAATTTGTTTGATATACAATAGGCTTAATAAAATGCATGGTGCCGTATTTTTTCCTGTTGGTTCAATTATAATATTTTTTTCTGGTAAATTAGGTAATTGTTCTTTAATAATACTAATGTATTGTACTCCTGTACAAACGAATATATGATCTATATTTATTAAATCTTCTAACCTTTCTATCGTTGCTTGAAGCATAGTTTTATTATCAATTAAATTTAAAAATTGTTTTGGTTTATCTTCAGTAGATATTGGCCAAAATCTTGTGCCTTTTCCACCCGCCATTATCAATGCAGTTAACATATATACCTCCATTCTCATTCAATTTTATCTGTCTAAATAATTTTAATGGTATAGATTTTATACTATTTTTTATTACCATTATTTTTTTTATTAGATATTAAAAAACTTAATAATTGTTTAAATGTTTTATCTTTTGATAAAATTATCAAAGTAAAGTAAACAAAAACTCCTATTACAATCTGAATAATCGTAGTAACAGGTGTTGCTAACATATTTTTACTTACAAAATAAATTACTATTCCCATAACAATAGAAAAAATTAAATATTTTTTTGATTCATATAAAATTGGACTAATTATTATTTGTTTATTCAAATAATAATATTGTATAATCGTTAAAATCAAACTTGAAATAACAGTTGAAATTGCTGCACCAACAAAAGAATATAGTGATATAAAAATTATATTTAAAACAATATTCAATATGGCCGCAATACTATATGATTTTACTAAAATGTTTATTTGATTAGTTGCTGTAAAATATTGTGTACCAGAAATACCAACTAAGGAATTTGTAATAATCATAGGCGCTAAAATATATATTATAGTTATACATGCTAAAAAATCATTTCCTAAATACCATGGTATAAATTTATCAGCTAAAGACATGATTCCAATCATCAAAGGGCATGCTAAAAACATTGTAAATTTAGCTGTATTAATTAACAATTGTTCTATTTTTTTCTTTTTCCCATTTTTAAATTCATTTGCAATTCTAGGCATTATAACTGTATTCAATACTGTTATAATAGTAAGTGGTATTGTAATTATTTTTTCAGCTTGATCATAATATGAGAGATTAGCTGCATCATTAGTAATCCATTCGATCATTACTTTCCCAATTTGTAAATATATTAATGATGCAACCTGGGGAAGAAACAATATAAGAGATCCCTTTATATGGGTATTAATTTTTTTTAGAGTAATATGTATTTTAGGCTTTGATACATATTTTTTTATCTGAAAATATACAGATAAGTTAGCAATAAATGTTGAAATAGATAAAATAAGTATATAGATATATAAATCAGAAGAATTTTTAATAAATAGAAAAATCCCAATTACACTAGCTAATTTTGCAAAAAAGTTTTTTATAACCGCAGGTTTCATATCTTCCATTCCTACAAATAACCATGAACAATCAATAAAATTAGCTAAAATAAAAGGATAGTATAATATATAGTATTTAAAATACTTACTAAAATATCCCCAAATAAAATATATGATTGTACCAAAAATTCCTAAAAGTAATCTGGAAATCATTATTTCCCAAAAATTTTCATTTATATTCACCTCATTATCTCGAAAATATGCGATTTGTCTATTACCATATGTATATATTCCTAACAAACTCACTGTGGAAATAATTGTTGTAGTAGAATTTAAATAACTATAAATTCCTAACTTAGCTGGTCCTAAAGTTCTTGCTAAATAAGGTGCAGTAATGATAGGAACAATAATTACAAAAATTTGATAAATCAAATTATAAATATAATTTTTTACTAATTTATTCATTGTAACTTCCTTTGTTTTCTATCATCTCTCTTACTGCAATACATATTCCTTTTTCATATTTTTCCCAAGTGTAAAATTTAGCCGTTTTTATTGCATTTCTACTCATTTCAGGTAGCTTTTCTTTATTTTTAATAAACCAATTTATCTTATTAATTAATTCTTTAGTATCACCAGCTTCAATTACAAACCCATTAAATCCATCCTTTATTATATCGGCACCACAACAATTTTTACTAACTATTACTGGTAATCCAGCAGAAAGTGCTTCAAGTACTACTAAACCAAATCCTTCTCCCATTGATGGAAAAATAAATATACTGCTTTTAGAAAATAAATCTTGCAATAATTCAAATGGCACCCTACCATAAAAATTAACATATTTATCATATGGTTTATATAATTCTTTGTGATATTCTGCACCCGTTCCAACGATATGATAAATAACATCTTTATTTGCAACAACTTTAGCACTATCTAGAATTTGACGAATACCTTTTCGTTGATTAACTTCACCTACAAATAATAAATTAAGTTTATTATAATTCTTTTCGCTAGACATAAAATCATTTCTATTTACACCATAAGGTATTCTAAATATCGATTGGTTTTTAAAACCGTTATACTTTACTGACTCAGCAGAAAATGATGAGGCAACAATATGATAATGCGCTTTTTTTGATTCAATTCCATATTTATCAGCAATATTCTTATTTAAAATATATCCACAAGCTTCAAATGTTTTTCGAAATTCACCTGCAGACTCCATTTTTTCTTGATAAATTTTATACAAAAAGTTTCTATTTGGATGAGCATCATCTATAATTCTAATTATATTAGGTGCATATTTTATTAAATAATCAAACATATAATTTGAATTTGTATCATATGAAATTACCGCATCAACATTATTTTTTATTGCATATTTTGCCACTTTTATTTGAAAACTTTTTGAAATATAGTTATTTAATTTATTGGTAAAATATCTCTTTTTATCTATTCTTTGTATAAAAAGTAATATTACACCTAAAAATTCTTTAAACTGTGTAACATCACTGTCTTGTAAATCAATACATCTTCTTTTTTTTGCTCGATTAAGGCTATCTCCTTTTAGAAAGAATGAAACAATATGTGTCCAATTTAATTTGTCCTTATAATAAACCGTTGTTAAATATTGGAATAATAAATTTTCTTTTTTTAATGCACTTGCTACCCTAAACGAATGTTGTCGACCAGGATGTGCAACTAATACCTTATATTGCATTAACTAAACTCCCTTCATATTTATCTAATTTTCAGATAAAATCTAATTATATAAACTGGTAATAATGAGAAAATAATATACCAAAAATTACTAGGAGTATAACCCCTTATTAATAATTGTAAATTAGTACCAAGCAAAATTGAAAACTCAATAACATCTATACCTGATATATTATAATTCATCATCTTCTTTTTAACTTTTTTCATCCATATTGCATAAATTGCCATAAAAAAACATATTCCTATAAAACCAAAAGAGTAATAATACTCTCCTAATCCAGGATATGCTTGTCCTGTATTTGCAAGATTACTTCCTATTATCTTATCTAAACCAACCCCAAAACCACTTGGCTTATTTGGCCAAATAGCTCTTGGTATAACCATCGAAAGTGTTCCAAAAAAAATCTGTTCAAAAAACATGTATGGATACTTATTAGGAATATTTCCAATAATACCGTAATAATTTCTATATATTCTAAAATTACCCCAAAATGCATCATCTAAAGCTTCAATTACACTATCTAAATTAATAACATTAAAATTTATTCCTGTTCCTGCTCTAATGTCACTTCTAAACATCGTCATTATGATAATTGGAATTAACAATAAACACAGAAATAAAACTATTGTCCGCAATTTAGGCCTTTCATTTCTTTTTACATAATAATATGCAAAAAAAGTTATAGCAATTTGTATTATAAAAAATCTAAAGCCTCTTGCCACCTGTAAAATTACCATAGGTACAAATAATATTAACTTAACTATCTTTTTATTTCCAAATTCCCAATACAAAAGAGTTGCAGCAGGTAAACAATAAGAAAACATAGATATATATCCAATCGAGGATTCTGTTGTATTAATTATATTTGATTTACCTAACATTCCTAATGTTAATAAATATGTTAGATCATATCCACCTTTTTGTATCATATAATATACATTACAGACTAAGCTAAAGAAATATATCAAAAGTATCAACCATATTATATTTTTTTCATAAAAAAAATCATGATTTTTTTTAATAAAACGAAAATGTAAAAAATTAATTCTATAAAAAATAAAAAAAACTATATATCCAATAAATGCAATAATAGTAGATTTTATCCCATAGTCAAATAAATTATATCCGTACCAATAATAATTTTTTGTTACAATATCATATATAGGTGTAATAAAAAACATAAATAAATATATTAATGAAATAATAGTTAACGGCTCAAAAATATCTAATTTTCCTTTTATATATACACTATTTAATAATAGAAGAATCAAAATCAAACATATTGATAATGTAATATAATTATTTTTATATAGAACATTAGCATTTAATGGATATACTATTATTAAGATTATTGTAGATAATACCAATATTAAAAAACTAGTAATATATCGTTTTGATACTTTAACCACATTTCTCCTCCTTTATTTTTAACAGAAAGCAACACAATTTAACTTAATATCAAATATTATCAAAATCATCTACAAAACACATCTATTATATTAGATACTAATTTTTTTACTTTGTAATTATTTTGTGCTTTAGCATAAGATATCTTTCTAGCATTTTTGTACCAGTCATCTTCTAAACTATTTATTGTGTCTAAAATATCAAAAATCATGTCAACTCGATTATAATCAAAAACGAAACCATTTTCTCCACTTTCAATAATTTCAGGATAATTTCCTACATGATTTGATACTAATAAAGGCAATCCCGACCATAATGCTTCTACACATGTTAAAGGGTTAGGATCTGAAAGAGACGGCATTAAAAAAAAATTAGATACCCTGTACAATTTAGCTATTTCTATTTGAGGTAAATAACCTAAAATTTTTACATTAATATTATATTTTTTAGATAATTCTTCAATATAATCTTTCAATTCGCCATCTCCAGCTAACAAAAATAAAAAATTATTTTTATTTGGATAATTTTTTAAAATATTCATAAATTTATCAATTCCTTTTACTGACGTTAATCTAGCAGGACAAATAAAAATAAGTTTGTTATTATTGATTTCATACTTCTCAAGTGTATTACTTTTTTCAACATCATTATATAAATGATAATCAAATATTTTATTATCAACTACATTAGGAACAAAAATTTTCTTTGTATTTTTAAGTGAATATTCTTCAATAAATTGTAGTGACATTTTACCAGCATACCAAAAGCCATCAAATCTACTATAGATATATTTTCTAATCTTATTTCTTATTTTTATTTTCAAATTAGAATAATCCCTAGTTTCATTTAAATGAGATTCACTCCAAAAATAAGTTTGATAATTTAATTTTGCTTTTAATTTTAAAATTTTATTAATGCCAGGACATAAATATCCACCTGCACATACAACATGCGTTGGTTTTAATTTAATTAGTTTTTGTTTTAATCCTGGATTATAATGAATAAATATATTTTTAAAACTAAAAGTTTTATTAACTAGAAGTTGAGTATATTCTGTTTCATATTCCCTATAACTCCAATTTCTGTTTGGTTCTGATTCAGCCATTACTAATACAATGAACTCTATGTTTCTTTTTTTACATTCCTCATAAAATGCATCAAAAAAATATTTTCTATAGGGTGTTAAAATATTAGTATATAATACTATTCTCATTTTTTCCTCCTTCTGTTTTTTGATTTTTCAAAATTTGCAATAATGAATCATCAGACATACTAAAATTGATAAATATTTTTGCAAAAAATTTTAATATCTATAGTATAAAAATATATTTCCTTTTTTATAAATCGTTCCTATTCTTGTTTGTATAATTTGCAATAGTTTTTTTCCATAAATAATTTACTTACATCTAATTTTCTTTGTTTATTTTTTGATATATTAATAATAATATTAATATAATTCATATTTGATACAACATGTTCAGAAATGCAAGCTTCAGGACTTCCACCTGTATCAAAAGTAACGACTGGTGTTCCACACGCTATTGCTTCTAAATTTGTTGTTGGATAATTATCTTCTAACGTTGGATTAAAATATACTTCTGCAGCACTATACCATTCAACCAACTCTTGAACATTTTCTGTTCTATTAATTCCGATAATATTTGCTGGTAAAGATCTGATTTGTTTATCATTCAATCCAATCAAAACAATTTGATACTCACTATGCAACTGTTTTGATAGCTCAATAAAAGTATCTAATCCTTTTCTTTTATCCCATACAGATGCAACTCCAAGAATTACTTTTCTATCTTTTATTCCATATCTTTCTTTAATATTGGATTTTGTATATTTAAATATCTCAGTATCTACTCCATTATTTATTACTGTTATTTGATAGTCATTTAAATACGATTTTTTTACTTCACCTTTCAGCCATTTACTTGGTGTAACTAAAATCATATTATCTATATTATTAAATAATTCTTTTTTTCTTAAATAATTTTTATCAGTTCTAGAAAATATTGTTTGTGGATACTCGTTTTTATTCAAACAATGTCCTTGACATCCAGCTTTCCATTTATCACATTTTGCATAAGTATAATATGCACAATGTCCTGTAAATGCCCAACAGTCATGCAATGTCCATATTTTCTTTATTTCTGGATGTTCTTTCAGATATTTAAATAAAATCTCGATATTTACATAATATCCATGGATATTATGTAAATGAATGATATCTGGTTTAAACTTTTCAATCTCTTTTATAAACTTCTTTGTTGAATGTTTACTTCCAAAACCTGAAGCATCAAACAGTCTTGCTTTTAATACATGTAAATATATATCCAGCTGATTTCCTATTTTTATTGTATTGAACCCTTCAGGTGCTTCTCCTCTTCCATATGCGATACAGCATTCATGTCCTGCTTCTTTGGCTGCTTTATATAAGTTTTTACATATCGTTCCTGTTGAACCGTTACAGACTGAATTTATAAATAATATCCTTGGCATTACTTATTCTCCCACTCTGCTAATTCTTCTCTTACCAACTTTACTTCTAATAATTTATTCTTTACTGCCTCTACGTCCATTAATTCTGTATTGTGTGAATTGAACTGCTGTAATTTTGTCTTTGGTAGTCCTTCAAAGAAATATTTATCATAGTTTAGATCTCTTTTATCACATGGTACCCGATAAAAATTGCCCATATCTATGGCATTGGCACATTCTTCATCGGTCAGCAATGTCTCATACATCTTCTCTCCATGTCTGATCCCGATTACTTTGATCTCATTATCTGCTTTGAATAATTCCTTCACTGCTTTTGCCAGTACTTCGATCGTACATGCTGGTGCTTTCTGCACAAAGATATCACCGCTTTCTCCATTTTTAAATGCAAATAACACTAAGTCTACTGCCTCTTCTAATGTCATTACGAATCTTGTCATACTTGGTTCTGTTACTGTTAATTCATTCCCCTCTTTTATCTGGTTAATAAAAAGAGGTACTACACTGCCTCTTGATGCTAATACATTTCCATATCTTGTACACATGATACTTGTTTTCTTAGGATCTACTGTCCTGCTTTTAGCTACGATTACTTTTTCCATCATCGCCTTGCTTGTTCCCATAGCATTTACAGGATAAGCTGCTTTATCGGTACTTAAACAAACGACTCTTTTAACATTGCATTCTATTGCTGCAGTTAAGACATTTTCTGTTCCCAGAACATTAGTTTTAACTGCTTCGATAGGAAAGAATTCACAGCTTGGTACCTGTTTTAAAGCAGCCGCATGATAGACATAATCAACGCCATACATAGCATTTTTGATAGAATTTATATCTCTGACATCACCGATATAAAACTTAAGCTTATGAAAAACATCAGGATATTTCGCCTGATATTCATGTCTCATATTATCCTGTTTTAATTCATCTCTAGAAAAGACTCTGATTTCTTTGATATCGGTTTCTAGAAATCTGTTTAATACAGCATTACCGAAAGAACCAGTTCCTCCAGTAATTAATAATGTTTTATCTTTAAATTGACTCATCCTAGTTCCTCCAATTTTTTTAATATCTGATCAACATATTTATTAATAGTAAAATTATTCAAAAAATAGTTACGACTATTTCTTGCTAATGTACTGATCAAATCATCATCTGCATCAGCCATCTTTATAATAATTTCTGCCAGTTCTTTATCATTACCGGCATTACAAACCATCCCGGCATCAGAATTATTAATAATATCAGCTGATGTCCCATCAATTGAACCAATAATACCTCTGCCAGCAGCCATATAGGTCTGTAACTTAGATGGAATAGTTTTACCAATATTACTGTCTTTTTCTAAAGACAGTAAAAATAAAGATGTATCATTATAATAAGGTATAAGTTCTTCAACTCTTTTTCTGCCTACAAAATCAAACACAGCATCAAGTTCCTTTTCTTCTATCTGCCGTTTAAATTCCGTTTCATACGAACCGCTGCCAATTATCGTAAACTTTAATCTAGAATAATAACTGTCAGGTACTTTAGCTACTGCTCTGACCAGACAATCAAAATCCTGAGCTTTCCCTATATTTCCTGCAAAAGTTATATTTAATTTATCCTGTTTTTGATATGGTCTGACCTGTAAAAAAAGTTTTTCTCCATGCTGCGGGATACAGTTTAATCTGCTCATCTCCACCTTATTGACATCATTTAAATATTCAATGAAAGCAGGTGATGTGACACTGATAAAATCACACTGTTTATAAAGTTTATTGCAAATCATTTTCAAAACTTTAAACACCGGATTCGTTTCTTTTAAATGCAGGACTTTTAACGATTCCGGCCATAAGTCTAAACAATAGACATACACTTTTTTTCCATATTTTTTTTTATAATATAGTGCTGGAATTAGCATAAAAACTGGTGATAGCTGATATACAAACACAGCATCAAATTCTTTATCCAGTTTCTTTATCTCTCTTTTAGCGTATCCAGGATAACTAAGGTAGTTTCTTATCAGGGATAAAGAATCATGACCTCTTAGTGGAATATGAGTTCTTATAACATTTACCCCATTAATAATTTCTTTCATTTTATCTGCATCATCATATCCGGGAAACAAATCACCATCAGGATAATTTGGTCTTCCAGTGATTACTGTTACTTCATTCCCCCTTTTAATCAGTTCCTCACAAATTTCATGGATTTTAAACGGTTCAGGATAGTAATACTGTGAAATCACTAATATCTTCATCGTTTACTTTCCCCATTCATCGATCCTGTTCCCCCTTCTACTACCCCATCACTTTTTAATACTGATGCTATCGTTCCAAAGAAACATTTTAGATCAAATAAAAAAGAGATACGTTCTACGTATTCTCCATCTAATCTCGCTTTTACCGGTATTTCCAGTTCATCTCTACCGTTTATCTGCGCCCATCCTGTTAGTCCCGGTCTTACTTCATTGGCGTGATATTTATCTCTTTCTTCTATCAGATCATCCTGATTCCATAATGCCGGTCTTGGTCCGATCACTGCCATCTCTCCTTTTAGGATATTGATAATCTGGGGCAGTTCATCCAGTGATGTCTTTCTTAAAAACTTTCCTGCTTTCGTAATAAACTGATCTGGATCCTTTAACATATGTGTCGGCATATCTTTAGGTGTATCTATGTACATCGTTCTAAACTTCAGGATATTGAAATATGTTTTATTGATCCCTATCCTCTTCTGCTTAAACAGAACTGGTCCTTTACTATCAAGTTTTATCCAGAGACACAGAATAATAAAAACAGGACTTAAAATGATAAGTCCCCCTAAAGCCAAAATAAAATCAATGACTCTTTTGATTCCTTTTCGATACATTCCTATACCCCCATTTCAAAACAGTATTCATCATCATTGCCTACTGTCATCCCATCATCGATATTACTGTTTGCCTTTATCTTAGTACCAAAAGTAACAGTACAGTTACTTCCGATACGTGAATAAGAACCAATCAGCGTATCAGGTCTGATCACAGTATTGGAATAAACAAGGACATGATCTTCGATAATAGCATCATGATTGACAATAGTATTAGCTGTAATGATACAGCCATTACCAATAGTCACATTAGCTTCAATGACCGCATTAGGAAAAACAACTGTCCCCTTACCCATGGAAGCATAATTAGAGATGATACTGTTTTTTGAAATTAATGATATTAAGTTATAACCTATTTCTTCTGCCTTATCAATCAGCTGTTTTCTAAGTTTGTTATTGCCAACAGCAATAAAGATATCTTTATAATCGGGATAAAACAGCTTCATATCATCAATAGAACCAATGACTTTACAGTCATTGATCACTTTATTGATAAGATTATCATCAAGGAAAGCGATGTGATCATAAGTTTCTCTAGCGATATCTAAACAGCATCTGCCATGACCACCTGCTCCTATAATTAATAATTTTTCTATCTTAATCTCCCCTTATCTTATTTTTTATTTCTAAACCAAGACATATATCATAGTCGCTAAAAGAAAATTTATATTTTAAAAAGGCTAATCGTTTATGACGATCAACCTTTCTAATCATATTCTCTAATCCCTTTAACGGTCCCTCTTTTACAATGATATTGTCTTTGTAAATATCACCAATTGAATGAGCTATTATCATTGAATCATTTTCAAACTTCCTAATAAAAGATATATCATTTTCATTCAATCTTTTTAACTTCACACATTGATGATCATTCAATTCAAAAAATCTTTTACATTTTTTTAACCTATCTTTAAATAAATCAATATCATTTATTTCAAAAAAAATCATTCCCTTAAGAATATCAACCTCATATATCTTCCATTCTAAACCAAACTTTCGAGCCTGTTTTCTTTTCAAAATAAAGCACCTATATATCAATTCATTAAACATATCGGATTTAAAAATATCTAATATCTCTTCCTCTCTTTCCCTCTTTACTTCTAAAACATAAAAGTTTTGCATAATTTCCTCCAAAAGACGATAAGACCCCAATGTAACTAGGTAATATTTTTAGTTACACTCAGGGTCTTATAATCATTTTAATTCCATAACATGCGCTAGTCAGTGATTACTTCATTAAAAATATTGTTATAAAGTTTAGTAATATAATCCAAGAATAGGTTATTCTTGGACTTTTTGCTTAAACTTTAATTGAATTATAAGGGAATATGTCGCTTTTTGCAATCTAATATTTATATTTTAATAATTAATTTTATTGAAATTTAACAAAAATATACGATAGCAATTAAAAATTGTCATAAAAATAATCCAAGAATAACCTATTCTTGGACTTTTTACATTAATTCATTAAAAATAAATTTTTATAATTCAACAATTAAAAACAACTATTATTATGATAAAAATTATGATAATAACTGTTTTTAATCATATAATATGTAGCCAATAAACTAAAATTAACTAATTCACTATCATTTAAACCTGGCAGCTGAAGATACATAGATAAATCATTAATATTACAACATAAATTTTGTGATATTAAAATAACTTTACATTTACTATTAAAAATTTTATTAAGCAAATTTTGATTATACGTAAAAATACGTCCAGTAAGCGAAACAATAATAACTAATTCATCATCTACAAATGATACGTCATCACAAAATAAAAGGCATTGATGAAAAAAAACTAATTTTCCCATCATAATTAAATCTTCTTGAAAATTTTGTGCCAAAGCTAAAGGATACGTTGCACCTACAAGCCTAACTTGTTTAGCTTCATAAATAAGTTTTGCTATTTGATCGATCTGTTCTTGGAATTCTTTTTTAGCGTCTGTATCTAAATAATTTAATAATTTTTGATCATCCATAATTTCAAAGCGATGTTCCATTTGCTTCATCCTAATTTGATAAAAATATTTAACTTGACTTTTTAAATCCTGATATGATTGAAAACCAATTTGGCGGCAAAATTTATTAATAGTTGCTGGAGAAGTTAAACAATCACTTGCTACTTTAGAAATAGAAATTTTGTCTAAATTTTTATAGTTAACAATAAAATATTGTGCAATATTATATGTTGCATCTTCAACAAGAGCATTATTCAAAATCAATAGCCACATACTAAATAAAGAATTCATTTAATCACCTCTCGATTTATTTGAATAATTATTTTATTAATTATCTCTAAAATAATTTCTTGATATAAAAAGTTATATCTTGTTTGTACTAAAGACAAGCAAACCGTCTTATCATAACTAGAAGCCCCCATACTACCGATAAATAATTGCTTTGCCTGATGCATAAAAAGATTTTTAGGAACTGTTGTCTTTAACATCGCCATTTCTTTAAAACTAAAGTAACTATGATGTACTGATACAATAATTAGTAGGTCTTCTGCTGTTAAATTATCAAGGCATTTTTCTTGTTTCTGTAATGACCATAAATTAGGAATATACAAATTATTTACATAATGAGATAAGGATAAAAATAATGAGCAATAAAAAATATCTCCATATAAAACAATACATTTACTTGACATTATCATTTTAACAATATCTGTTAGCTGTTTATTAGTTATAAAGCGAAAACATTCTTGAAAATACTTATCTTTGATTTCTTGATAATCTTTTAAATTTATAGACTTATTATAATGCAATTTTTGAAAATTCTCGTTTGCCTCAATACTTAATTCATTCTTTAATGATAAATAACCATCAAATCCTGCTTCTTGGCAAAATCGTGTAATCGTTGATTTGGAAACAGCTATATCTTTAATAATTTTCTTTAATGATATTTGATCAATTTTATCTAAGTTTTTTATTAAATAATTCGCTATAATATAATCTATTTCATCATAAGCTGAGTTATTTCTTAATTGATACAACTTTCCAATTATATACATTAAAAGCTTCCCCTCCGTCTACTATAAATACCATTATAGCATAACTTTATCTTGATTAAATTATATGAATTGAAAATATTTTTAAAAAAATCTAGGAACATTTCCTAGATCAAATGACAATTCTATCTCTTTTAACAATTTGCTATTATAATTTTATTTTCTATATATTCCTTCATCAAAATTATATAAAATCAATTTCCCTATAATTCTTCGTTTTTCAAGTTCTTTAACTTTATTATCTAATGGTACTAAAAATAAAACATTGTTTAAATATATGCATATTATAAATTGACATATAAAAAGTCGTAGATCTCAAATTTTTAAGTGTTTGGAACAGGGAAATCTACGACGATAATATATTATCATATTTTTATTCGTTTGAAAATAGAAAAACTATTTACTTTTCCAACTTTTATAACTATTCACCAATAAAAAACTGCCATGTAAATAACTCAAATAATTTCAACTTATATTTGCGTACTTTAATAATCAGATATTAAAATTTTAACGTTATTGCAATATATCAGGATCAAAAACAAAAGCGCTTTAGAAACTTCAAAAAGTTTACATTAAAGCACTTTTTCATAACACTTATTTTTTATACAAATCATCAATAAATAATAACATCTTCTCAAAAATATTTCCTAAATTATTTTAATAATACACGATCAGTATATTCATTAGAAGAAGTTGAATAAAGATGAATCAAACCCTCTACCGTCATTTCCTCTCTTTCTTTTCCTTCAATCAAAGCAATAATTCGTCCATCTTTCATAATCATTGTTTTATTCCCGTACTTTAAAGCATCCTCCATATTATGAGTAATCATTAAAGTAGTAATCTTATGTTCATCTACTATCTTTTTTGATAATTCTAACACTTTATGTGCTGTCTTAGGATCCAATGCTGCAGTATGTTCATCCAATAAAAGCAAATTAGGAGTTACTAATGTTGCCATCAATAAAGTAAGTGCCTGTCTTTGTCCTCCTGACAATAAACCCACTTTAGTATCTAAACGGTTTTCTAAGCCTAGATCTAATTCTTTTAACGCTTCTTTAAACTTCTCTCGATGACGATGTGACATTAAGCTTAGACTAAAATGTTTACCACGCTGATTAGATAAATGTAAATTTTCTTCAATTGTCATATTTGGTGCTGTTCCCTTTAACGGATCTTGAAACAATCTTCCGATTACTCGAGAACGTTTATACTCAGGTTCAAAAGTTATATCTTGATCATTTAATAAAATTGTTCCCGTTTTAGTTTCTACAGCTCCTGAGATTGCTTGAAATAATGTTGACTTTCCAGCCCCATTGCTGCCAATAATAGTTACAAAATCACCAGAATTCAATGTTAGATCAACATTAGCAAGAGCTACTTTTTCATTAACAGTGCCTTCATTAAAAATAACAGATAGGTTTTTAAGTTCTAACATGATTTTCTTCTCCTCTTCTTACTTTTAAAAGCTCCATTTGTTGAAGCAATAGCAATGATAACAAGCACTGCTGACAATAATTTTAAATATCCTGATGGTAACCCTAACTGTAAAGCAACCGTCAAAACTCCACGATAAAAAATAGCTCCAAAAACAACGGCAATTAATTGAAAAATAATCTTTTCTTTTTTAATAAACGTCATTCCTACAATAATACTAGCAAGCCCAATAACCATCATTCCAATTCCACTATTTACATCGGCAAAACTTTGATGCTGAGCAAAAATTGCACCACTCATAGCTACAAAACCATTTGCAATAGCTAATCCCAATACTTTCATTTTATCAGTATCAATCGAACTTGCTCTAACCATATCTTCATTATCACCACAAGCGCGTAGAGAAAGGCCTAACTGCGTTCTTAAAAATAGATCTAATATTATTACTATCAAAACGACAATAATATAAATAATGATAAGTTTTCCGTATACTGTAACTTCATTTAAACCACTAAAAATAGTCGTTTGATCAAACAACGAAATCGTTGGTGTATCATTCATGATTGCAAGATTAATCGAATATAATCCTGTCATTGTCAAAATTCCTGATAATAAAGGCATTATTTTTAACTTTGTAATCAATAATCCTGTTACCATTCCCGCAACAGCACCAATTAAAAATGAAGCTAAGATTCCAAGATATGGCATCGCATTAATTGTAAACATTGCGCTTACTGCAGTTCCTAAAGTAAAACTTCCATCAACTGTTAAATCAGGTATATTCAATACTTTATAACTAATATACAACCCCAAAGAGAGAACAGCAAAAATCCCCCCTAATTCTAACGCCCCTAAAATAACCGTCTGACTCATACAATTTCCTCTACATTTCTACATATGCTTTATCATTTTTAATACTATCAGGTAAAGTGATACCTAACTCGTCTAATACCTTTTTATTTACATAAATACTTAAATCTTCTTTGAATACTTTAACTGGTATATTTTCTACTTTTTCACCCTTTAAGATCTTATCAACCATATTAGCAGTTTCTTTACCTAAATCATCATAATTGATTCCTACACTTAAAAAACCACCATCTTGAACCATTGAATCAGCACCAACATATAAAGGTACTTTAGCTTTAGTACAAGCAGTTGATACCATATCCATCGCACTAGCTACCATATTATCATTAGGTGCGAAAATAGCATCACTTTTACTCGCTAGAACATCAATTGCACTTTGCACTTCATTAACTGCAGTAATTGTCCCTTCCACGATAGAAATATTATTTTTCTCACAAAAAGCTTTAGCTTTTTCAATATTAGTAACTGAATTAACTTCACCCTTATTATAAATTACTCCTAATGTCTTCAAATCAGGATCAACTTCTAAAGCCTTTTCCAAAATCTGTTCAACTTGAATCTCATCACTTGTTCCGGTAATATTCTTGTCAGGTTTTTCAAGTGAAGAAGTTAGTCCCGCAGAAATCGGATCTGTCACTGCCGCAAAGACAACTGGAGTATCTTTAGCCATAACTGCTGCTGACATTGCAACCGGTGTTGCTATTGCTACTACGCAGTCCTTCTTTTCTGATTGAAACCCTTGAATGATCGATGGTGCTGTATTAGCATCACCTTGTGCATTCTTAAATGTATAATTAATATTTTCTCCTTGTTTATATCCTAATTCCTCCATTTGTTTATCAAAAGCTTTTTTGATCGTATCTAAAGATGTATGTTCCACATACTGAATAATTGCTACTTCCTTTATCGCTTCATCACTTTTACCACCACACCCTGTTAATGTTCCTAATGTTAAAGCTGATACTGCCATCATTTTAAATAATTTACTTACTTTCATTTTTCTTTTCCCCTTTTCTTTATTTTTTCATCTTAATTGCACTTACACCATTGTTTATCTAGCTTCATACTTGTCCCCTTTAAACAAAAAACATCTGTCCTAAAAGGACAGATGTCATAATTAATCTGCTTTGCCACCTTATGGTTAAAATAAATGCTATCACATTTTAGCTTGATAACGTAAGCTAACCGTCAAAAGATACTCAAAATCATTTTTCCCCTTTGCCTTCATGGGTCCATTTACCAAAGTCGCATCACTATCTAGCTTTCACCATCCTAGACTCTCTACAAGTACGTTCAATGTTTTATCTCCCAATCAATAGTTTATATATGTATTAAATGTATCATACCCTAAATAATTTGTCAATCATATTCTTTTATCGCTACTAAACTATAAATAAGCTAAAATAAATTTAATATATACTTTTTTTAAAATATTTGCTTTTTTATATATTATTTTAAGCTGCTTAAAATAATAATTTGCAACAAATTCTAATTCTTCATCTGTAACTTCATGAGGTGAAAAACGAGCTTTATCACCAATTTTTTTAATTCCAGAAAGATCCCCATTTAGCTTACTTAAATAATGACAATAAAAACATACTAATTGATTATTATTTTTTGCATCTTTAAACCTTCTTTTTCGTCTAATCACTGCTTGTAAAACAATTACAGCTAATCCAATTATGAAAAATCCTAAAAAATACACATAAAATGGTATCACTATTGTCGATTCAGTTTCTGTATTAATTTCCTCTTGCTCTTGATTAGGTAAAATTGGTGTAGTCTGATTATCATTTTGATCATTATCAGTAACAGGAGATGTTTCATCAACTTGACTTATTACTCCTGCCCCAATTGCCTCAATAGGAATCCAGCCTAAATAATCATCGAAAATTTCAACCCAGGCATGCTCATTACGATCTCTAATGATCAACTTACCATCAGCATCTTTACTGCCATCAGACTGATATCCTAAAACAAATCGAGCAGCTATTCCATTTCTTCTCAACATTAGAGCTAATGCTGAAGCATAATGAATACAATATCCTTGTTTGTGTTCATTTAAAAAATAATTCAAATAATTTTTACCATCAGGTAAATCACCAGGTGTAAGTGTATATCTAGTTTGGTTTGCCAAAGCATTTTTACATTGATCGATCAAATTATAGACATCACCATTATAAACAATATTATTTTCTAATAAAAACTGATCAATAATTTTAGCATCTTCATCAGATACTGCTGTTAAAATATCTTTATTTTGATAACGATAAGTCTGCATATTTTTTATATCATCTAATGTTCCATTCCTAGCGGCTATCTCTTGAAGTTTTTCATTTTTTGCGCCACTATCTGCACTTAATAACAACTCATTGAAATCGTTGTTTGGGACGATCATTTCATATGTTTCTGGATTTTCACCCATGAAATAATTACCATAATAAGTTAAATTATCATTTGAAAAATAATATGGTGCATAATTACGATATGTATATCCACTTAACTGTTCAATTCTAATATTTTGAATTGATGCTTTTGTTACTTTATTAATTATCTCTAAATTTCGATAAACCCAGTCAATATAAGTTCGCTCATCATCAACAATACTCCATTTACCATTATCATACTGATTATAACTAATTCCCCGGATTTTAAAATCCGTTAATTCACTAGCTCCTTCAATAACAAAATCTATCGAATTACGATAATAACGATTCCCTTGTTCTTTTATATCATATTCTTTTTTAAAACTTCCTCCAGCTGTAGTTAATGGCGTTTTAGCATTATTGAATAAACTTATTGGTGAAACCTGATATGTATGTGGTGAAAAAACTAAATATGTAAAAGTCATCGAAAATAAACAAAGCCCAATTACAGCTATTTTTATCTTGTTTCCTTTTTGTAATCCACTAATAAACAGAACTAAAAAATATAGTAGATAACTGCCAATAAAATACCATGGTGGCGTAATCGTGAATAATAATTCAATAAATACCCCTGGCAATAAAGCAAATATCGCTAAAAAGTGTTTATTTTTATCAATTGCTATCGAAGCTAAAAAATACATAGGAATAAACAATAACAAAAACGCACAAATACATGCAAAGGGATCATCAAAATAATTTACCATACTTTGATAACTTAATCGATAAACTGAAACTTCCCGATACTTATGCACGACAACAGAAACTAAATATGAAAAACAAGTTATCGTTTTAGGAAGAATCAATAGCACACCTTCAAAAATCAGTCCACTCACGATAAATTTATTTTTATTTTTTATATGCATATAACCAAAATAAATAAACAAACCTGCCATCATACAAAAAACAAAAATCAAGTGTGGTCTAGCATTAAAATTAAACGAATAAATCAGTGATCCAGTCGAACCAATAATTCCCAAAATATAAATCAACAGTTTCATCGTCGATCACCTTCTATTCTTTTAATACCATGATAATTAATAACAAATTCATAATTACGTTTCATAGCTGTCGTATCATAATCTTTATGCCATAACAAATATTCAAATCTTTCTTCATATTCCTGATAATTTGTAATTTCTTTATTTGAAAGGATAAAATCAAGTTTTTTACTCAATAAATATTTACAAAAGCCTTCAAGATAACTAAAAACTAAATCATTGTGACTATCATCACTATCAAATATACAATATATATTAACGATTTCACTTACAGTCAAAGCATTTTCTTTAACTAAGAGAGCATCATATTTAGCACTTAGTTTCCAATGAATATTTTTCAACAAATCTCCTTCTTGATATTTATGAACATCATATATTTCTGTAGGATCACTACCTTTTTGATTAACCGTATACGCTTCTTGTCCATATTTTGGTAAAAATCTTTGATATATTTCAAAATTAAAATCTGTTTTCTTAGGATAGATCGTTATCGGTATTTGATAATTACAACGTTTTTTTAAACAAAATAAATTTAAACTATCATACTGATAATATTCCTTGATTACCAAATTTCTACCACCACAATGCAAAAATACCAAATCAAGATCCTCATTATTACCTCTTAAAAAATACTTTTTATTATCGATCTTAAACTTGATTGCCCCTAAACCAAGACCATCACGCTTTACAAATATTTTAACTTGTTCATTTTGTCTAACGATTCCTTTATTCACTTTAAATTCTAATTTTATAAATTTCCAAGCTAATAATAAATAAATTAAGGAAATAATCGGTAAGAGCAAAACCACTAATAAAAAGTAATAAGAAAAATAACCTATAAAAGTGAAATAAAAAAATACACCAAATCCCATCAACAATAAATAAATTAAACGATATCGAAACATAATCACTTATATGTAACTGGCGAAATCCTTATCATGATTTCTTCCATTATAATCTGAAAAGCCTTACGATTTTTTTTCATACCAGGAATAAAAAAGATTCGGTGATTAAGTACTTCGTATAAATTCTCATTAATATCTTCAACAATTACATAATCACGACCATACAAATATGCAGTCGCTTGAGCCGCTTTTAATAAAGCAATCGAAGCTCGTGGTGAAGCTCCCTGCTCAATTTTTTCATGTTCACGCGTCTGTTGGACAATTTGAACGATGTATCGAACCAAACTTTCCTCAACATAAACATTTTTTATTTCTTCCTGCATTAAAATTAATTCTTCCGGCGTTAAAACAGCGTTAATTTTATCAAGGGGATTTTCATTTTTCTTACGATTTAAAATTTCAATCTCACTTACTTCATCAGGATAACCAATTGATAAACGCATCATAAAACGATCCAGCTGTGAATCTGGCAGCATTTGTGTCCCAGCACTTCCAAAAGGATTTTGTGTTGCAATAACAACAAAAGGTTTATTAACAGGATATGTATTACCATCAACACTAATATTTCCTTCTTCCATAACTTGCAATAAAGCTGACTGTGTTTTACTAGAAGTACGATTAATTTCATCAGCTAAAAATATATTTGTAAAAAGCGGACCTTTTTTAAAATTCATTTCTTTTTTATCAAAGTCAAAAGTTGAATAACCTAATAGATCGCTTGGCAGTACATCTGAGGTCAACTGCACTCGCTGATAGTTTAAAGATAAAGCTTTGGTAAAAGCTACTGCTAAATTTGTTTTTCCAACTCCAGGAATATCTTCCAATAAAATATGTCCTTGAGCTAGAATAGCTATTACTACTTTTTTTATAACTTCATCTTTTCCTAAAACGGCCTTTTTGACTTCTTTAATTAAAAGTTCTAATTTATCATTCATAAAGCTGCTCCTTTATTATTATTAAAATATTATTGCTATTTTATTTTATCATAAAGTCGTGTAGTTTCTGTGTAATATTTATTAATTTATATTAATTTTTTTCAGTTAAAATAAATGACAAAAATATTTACCAAAAATTTAATTATTTTTTAGAAAACTATTTTAATTTATGGTATAATATGGAAGTTGAAAGAAGGTGTTATTATGTCCCCTGAGCCCGAGCAGGTATATATCAAACAATTAAATAATAAAAATACAGGAGACATAATTAATTAGTCTCCTGAGATGGAGGCTAAGATGTTAGAATATTACAAAACATATGGAACAGTAACAAAAAAAATCGATGCTCCCGAATTAGGATGCTGGATCAATGTTGTTGCTCCTAGTGAAGAAGAAAAAAATTTTTTAACCGAAAAAATCGGTGTTTTACCAGAATTCATTAAATCATCATTGGACCCTGAAGAAAGTTCACATATTGATTATGATGAAGATTATAATCAAAGATTAGTCATCATTGATTATCCTAGCGCTGATGAAAATGCTGAAGGTTATGATAAAAATATGCTTCAATATACAACATTACCTTTAGGTATTATAATTATGAAAGGACTCATCGTAACAATATCTCTATATGAGAATCTAAATATTGATGATATGGCGCAAGGAAAAGTTAAGGGTATCAACACTCATTTAAAAACAAGATTTTTATTACTATTATTACTTAGAATTTCTCAGCGTTATTTAATATATTTACGTCAAATCGATCGAATTTCTTCCCATACAGAACAGAGTCTACATAAATCGATGCAAAATAAAGAATTAATTCAAATGTTAGGATTAGAAAAATCATTAGTTTATTTCTCTACTTCTTTAAAAACTGATGAAATTACTTTAAATAAAATTATGCGTGGTAAAATCATTAAATTATATGATGAAGATCAAGATTTATTAGAAGATGTGTTAATCGAAATTAAGCAGGCAATAGAGATGTGTAATATCTATTCTAATATTCTTTCAGGAACTATGGATGCTTTTGCTTCCGTTATTTCCAACAATTTAAATATTGTTATGAAAGTATTAACGGTTATTACGATCGTAATGTCCATTCCCAACATTATTTTTAGTTTTTATGGAATGAATGTTACTGGCTTGCCTATCGCTCACTGGCGGTTTCCAACTTTAATCGCTATTATTGCTTGTATTATTGCGACAATTATATTTATAAAAAAAGATATGTTTCATTAAAAGTAATAAAGAATCACAATTTGATTCTTTTTTTATTTCAT
The DNA here is from genome assembly GCF_000686665.1 of Thomasclavelia saccharogumia DSM 17460. Taxonomy (GTDB): domain Bacteria; phylum Bacillota_I; class Bacilli_A; order Erysipelotrichales; family Coprobacillaceae; genus Thomasclavelia; species Thomasclavelia saccharogumia. Next base: position 25,312 of record NZ_JMLH01000044.1, read on the forward strand.
AATAAAAGGGAATTATTGATGTAATTCCCTTTTAATCATTAATTTTCTTTTTTTCTTAATAATCCTAATCCTGCAGCTGCTAAAACTGATAAACTTGCATAAATACCAATTAATCCATTATCTCCAGTAGCGACACTTGCTGTTGTATCACCGGCTTTGACTGAATTACTTGTTTCCAATCCCGCAATTGCTTTTGCTAAAACATCTTTAGCGTTATCAACTTCTGCCTGACTTGCTTCTGGATCATCTAATACAGCCATTGCTTTATCTAAGGCATCTTGCATTACATTCCATGTCTTAGCACTGTAATTTGCAGCATTTAATCCATTTGCTTTATTAATTAAGTCTTGTAATAGATCCTTATTTGGAATCAATCTTAATGATAATTCTGCTCTTATTAACTCTGCATATGCATTATCGACTTCTGCTTGGGTTGCATCTGGATCATCTAATACTGCTTTGGCATTTGCCATTGGTTCAACCAATTTAGCTACACTTGCTTCTGTATATAGGCTCTTATCTAAGCTGTCTAACTTATCATATTGTGTTTGTAATCTTGTTTTATCAGCTCTTAAGATTAAGTTTCCAATTGCTTCTGTTAAGTTATTTAA
>NZ_JMLH01000045.1 GCF_000686665.1 Thomasclavelia saccharogumia DSM 17460
TTTCATTAAGAGCACGAGATACATCACTCAATAAAATACTTTGACCTCTAGAAAGACCAAACATCATATCCATTACAAATTTACATTCAGGCTTAGAAAGACCAGAAGCAAGTTTATCTGAAAAAATAACAATTTCTCTTTTGGTTTCATATAAATCTGTGGTAAAATAGTTCATGGAAAATCCCTCCTAAATTTTGTTTATCTGGTTAAATAAATTATAACATTTTCGAGGCTGATTTTCCTTATAAAACAAGCAAGAACAGGCAAGTTGTGAATGACTTTCTACCTGTTCTTTATTTTTTATCGAAACTCAAATTTTTTGTTTTTTTATGACTTCGATCGTAAGATGTAACTATCCTAGATAATTACTTGTATTTAATAGTACAAGTAGTTATACTTATCTATAAAGAAATCAATAAAATTTAAGAGGTCAAAATATGGAAGAAAATAAGACGGGTATCGTAAAAAACAGTTACATCAGGAATTACTTTTGGTAGTGCTTTAGCAATGGTAATCAGTTATACAACATGGCATAGTGTTGGCTGGGCTATTTTTCATGGATTACTTAGCTGGATATACGTTATATACTTTACTATCCGTTATTAGATAATGACTTGCAGCTATCAATAAAAACCTCGATTTATATATTCATTCACCAAAGACAGTCTAAAAACCAAATTTTCAAGTTATGACACAGCCTGTCTTTTAGTATTACGAAGAACTAATAATATCTAAATATCATGCATGCTAGTTGATTGATTTTTGTAATTATGATAATCTATGAGTGAAAGTGAGGCAAATTTATGCAAGAGACTGTATTATTATATAATATTGATAAAAGTGAAGCAGGTAAAGCAATCATTGCAATTTTAGAGAAATTAAATGTAAAAGTAATTATTGTAAAAACAAGTGATCTAATGAGTCCCCTTGGTTATATCTTAGGTAGTGAGGGATTTGAAAGAGGAACTGAAGCTTTAACTGTTATTCCTCCCGATGATATGATGGTGATGGCGGGATTTGAAGATAAACAAATCGATATCTTATTACAAATCTTTAAAGAAGCTAATATTCCTTTTATTCCTTTAAAAGCTATTGTTACTCAAACAAATATAAATTGGACTTTTATGCAATTACTACAAAATGTTAAAAATGAATATATGGAATTAACGGGGATGAATAAAGATAAACTTAATTAGATGAGCAATATTGATATAGATATTGCTTTTTTATTTTTCGTTGATATTCTGTTTAAGCTTTCTTCATTTTGTTAAAAATAAAGAAGGAGGTAATTTATATGGATGCAAAAACAAAAACAAATTTACTGCGAGCTTTTGCGGGTGAGTGTCAAGCTCGAATACGTTATGAAATAGCAGCTAAAGTGGCAGGGAAAAGCGGTTTACCTGTTCTTCAGGATATGCTTTATTTTACTGCCAACCAGGAAAAAGAACATGCTGTCATATTTTACAACTTTTTAAAAGATGTTTTTAAAGATGAAAATGTTTCAATGATGGCCAATTACCCTATTGATATAAACGAAGATCTAGCTTCTTTACTTGATGCTGCCTCAAGACATGAATATGATGAAGCTACATCAATCTATAAACAATTTGGTGAGGAAGCTAAAGAAGAAGGCTATATTGAAATTGCAACAACTTTTTTTATGATCAGTGAAATTGAAAATTATCATTATGAAAGATTTAAAAAATACCATGATTTATTAACTAGTGGTAAATTATTCAAAGAAAATAATAATATTAAATGGATGTGTTTAAACTGTGGTTTTATTTACGAAGGAAACGAAGCAGTTACTGTCTGTCCGGTATGCAAACATCCGCAAGGATATAGTTTACGTTTAAATGAAACTCAGTTCCATCTTTAAGCAATAGTTTAAGCTATTGCTTTTTTTCTTGATTTTTTATTCCATATCCTAAAAAAAGAGATTATAATTAACTTATATACCTCAAAAAGGAGTCATTAATATGAAAAAATTTACTTTCAAAGGCGGAATTCACCCTAACGATAATAAATTCATTTCTGCCAATCATCCAATCAAGGCATTATCACCTGGAGATGAATTAATTTTCCCATTATCTCAACATATTGGAGTCCCTGCTAAAGCAACAGTTAAAAAAGGTGATCATGTTTTAGTTGGACAAATCATCGCCAACGGCAGCGGGATGATCTCTGCCAATGTTGCCAGTTCTGTTTCGGGAACAGTAAAAGCTATCGATAAGTGCCTTGTGGCAACCGGTTTTTATACTGATTGTATTATTATAACTAATGATCACCAATATCAAACAGTTCCTGAATATAATACTATTAATAATTATCAAAATTATAATAGTACTCAAATTCGCGAATTAATTGCTCATGCGGGAATTGTCGGACTAGGTGGTGCTGGTTTCCCTAGTGCAGTTAAAAATACGCCTAAAGATGATGATGCAATCAAATATGTTATTATCAATGGTGCTGAATGTGAGCCTTATTTAACTTCAGATTATCGTTTAATGCTTGAAGAAACTGAAAAACTAATTGCTGGAATCAAGATCCAATTACAGCTGTTTAAAAACGCTAAAGCAATTATTGCTATCGAAGATAATAAACCTGATGCTATAAGTCAAATTGAAAGCGCTATTAAAAATGAACCTAAAATTGAAATTGCCATCTTACAGACAAAATATCCGCAAGGAAGCGAACGTGTCCTAATTAAAGTATTGACTAACCAAAATATAAAAAACGGCATGTTACCTGCTGATGTAGGCTGTATTGTCAGTAATGTAGCATCGATTATTGCTATTTACGATGCAGTAGCTTTAAATATCCCTTTAATTGAAAAAATCGTTACCGTCACTGGTGATGTAATCAGTAAACCACAAAATTTTAGAGTTCGTTTAGGAACTAAATATCAAATTCTTGTCGATGCCTGTGATGGCTTCAAGATACATCCGCAAAAAATAATTTCTGGAGGTCCTATGATGGGAACAGCTTTATTCAATTTAGAAATTCCTGTTTCTAAAACTTCATCAGCTCTTGTTTGTTTAAGTGAAGATGAAGTATCTAAAAATACCCCTACCCCTTGTATTCATTGTGGTCGTTGTGTTTCCGTATGTCCAATTGGTTTAATTCCCCAGCTGTTATATCGTTATGCTAAAAATGGTGATAAAGATAATTTTTTAAAAGTACACGGCAGTGATTGTATGGAATGTGGCTGCTGTACATATATCTGTCCAGCTAAACGAAATATGACCCAATCTTTTAAAAAAATAAAAAAAGCAATCAATGACGATCGTCAGAAAGGAGTTAAATAATGGATAATCTTTTTAATGTGTCTACTGCTCCCCATATTCGCAGTTCTATTACAACTAAAAATATTATGTATGATGTTCTTATCGCTTTAATGCCAGCAACGATTTTTGGTATTTATCAATTTGGTTTTGATGCTTTTTTAGTTATAACTGTTGCTGTAATTAGCGCTGTACTAAGTGAATATTTGTATCAGCGACTGATGAAATTACCTATTACTATTAAAGATGGTTCTGCTGCAATTACTGGTCTTTTATTAGCCTTGTGTTTGTCAAGTTCTCTACCATTATGGATGGTAGCTCTTGGCAGTGTCTTTGCAATTATTGTAGTTAAGCAATTATTTGGCGGTCTTGGCCAAAATTTTATGAATCCGGCTTTAGCAGCCCGCTGTTTTCTATTAATTTCATTTGCCGGAAAAATGAATTCTTTTGTTAATATCGATGCAACCAGCAGTGCTACGCCTTTAGCTTTATTAAGAAATGGACAGGATGTAAATTTGGTTGATTTATTTATTGGAAATACTAGTGGTACTATTGGAGAAACATCAGTAATTGCTTTATTGATCGGAGCTGGATATTTGATTTATAAAAAAGTCATTAGTCCAAAGATACCACTATCAATTTTAATATCATTTAGTTTGATCATCTTTATTAATAAAGATTGTAATTTTGATTATTTATTGAAACAAATATGTGGTGGAGGATTTATTATTGGTGCCTTTTTTATGGCAACAGATTACGTAACTAGTCCAATTACTCCTAATGGTAAAATAGTTTTTGGCTTAATAGTAGGAATATTAGCGGCAGTATTTAGGCTTTATGGTAATTCACCTGAAGGAATGTCATTTGCAATCATTATTTCCAATTTACTAGTACCGTTGATTGAAAAAGTAACAGTACCCAAAATAAAAAGTAGTGGGGGTAAGCAAAAATGAAAAAAAGTTTTTTCAAAGATATAATCATCTTTGTAATCATTACCATAACAGCAGGTTTTTCTTTAGCTTGTGTCAATCTTCTTACTAAAGAACCGATTGCAATCCAAAATGAAAAAGTCATTCAGGATTCATATCAAAGTGTTTTTAAAAATGGTAAAACATTTGAAAACGATCAACAAATTGATGATATAGTAAAAAAATTTCCCGAAACTATTAAAAATAAAAATTATTATTTTGGTGATAACGGCATCGTTATCGAAGATGTATTAAAAGCTATAGATGCCAATAAGCAATTAATTGGTCATGTTATCAAAGTTACTACTAAAGATGGTTATGGTGGCGATATTACCTTAGTTATCGGAATTGACAATAAGGATAAAATAACAGGTATTGAAATTCTTTCAATCGATGAAACAGTTGGTTTAGGAATGAACGCTAAAAATGAAAGTTTTAAAAGTCAGTACTATAATAAATCAGTTAAAAGCTTTATTATCACTAAAACCGGCAAACAAAACGAACAGGAAATCGATGCTCTCAGTGGTGCAACGATTACTTCATCAGCCTTTAATAATGCAGTAAATGGAGCTTTAATAATTAATCAGGAAATCAAGGAGGTCGTTTATGAATAAATATATAGAACGTCTTTATAATGGAATCATCAAAGAGAATCCAACCTTGATCTTAATGCTGGGAATGTGCCCTACTTTAGCGGTAACCACTTCTTCAATCAATGGTCTAGGAATGGGCTTAACAACAACAGCTGTCTTGATGGCTTCCAACTTTGTTATTTCATTACTAAGAAAGATCATTCCTGAAAGAATGCGTATTCCCTCATATATCGTTATTGTTGCTTCAATGGTAACGATCGTTCAATTGCTGCTTCAAGCATATTTACCATCATTATATGATACTCTGGGTATCTATATCCCCCTAATTGTCGTTAATTGTATTATTTTAGGACGCGCCGAGGCTTATGCTTCTAAAAACAACTGTATTCTTTCATTATTTGATGGAATTGGTATGGGCTTAGGTTTTACTTTAGCGTTGACTTGTATCGGCTTAATTAGGGAAGTTCTAGGCAGTGGTACTTTTTTTGGAATCGAATTTGCACCATTGTTTAAAGATTTAGCTGGTTCTAATATTTATAACTTTTTTGCTCAATTAGAACCAGCCGCAATATTTGTTATGGCTCCAGGGGCTTTCTTCGTTCTAGCTGGTTTAACAGCTATCCAAAATCGCTTAAAATTACCTAGTGCAACTAACAATTTAAAAAATAATGACTGTAATCATGACTGCCTTCATTGTCATAGCCACAATGAAGAAAGTCAATGTGATTTAAGGGAGGAAAAATAAATGAAAGGAATGATTTTACTTTTAATTAGTGTTGCTTTAGTAAATAATGTTGTCTTGAGCCAGTTTCTAGGTTTATGCCCTTTTCTAGGGGTCTCTAAAAAAATTGAAACTGCAGCTGGTATGGGAGGCGCCGTAATCTTTGTAATGTCGATAGCCTCATTTGTCACAAGTTTGCTTTATAAAGTTCTAGCAGCTTTTAATCTAGAATATTTAAATACAGTTACTTTCATTCTTGTAATCGCTGCCCTTGTTCAATTAGTTGAAATGTTTTTAAAAAAATACAGCTCAGGATTATACAGTTCATTAGGAGTCTATCTTCCTTTAATTACTACTAACTGCGCTGTTTTAGGAGTAGCTTTGACTAATGTTCAAAATAATTATGATGTTTTAACAAGTTTAGTATGTGGTTTTTCAACAGCATTAGGATTTATGATTGCAATCGTAATCATGGCGGGAATTAGAGAAAAGATTGCTGATAATGATATACCTTTATCATTTCAAGGATCTCCTATAGTTCTTATTACAGCTGGTTTGATGGCAATTGCATTTATTGGTTTTTCAGGATTAATATAGAAAGGAGAAATGAGATGAACGATGTTATAATTGCAACTTTGCTTGTTGGAACTATTGGTTTACTGATTGCTATTCTCCTTACGATTGCTAGTGAAAAATTATCAATTTCCATTGATGAAAAAGAAATTCAAATTCGTGAAGAACTGCCCGGTAATAATTGTGGCGGTTGTGGCTATCCTGGTTGTGATGGTTTAGCTAAAGCTATTGTTACTGGTGAAGCTAAAGTCAATCAATGTCCAGTTGGTGGCAAGAATGTTGCTGATGCAATTGCAAAAATCATGGGGGTTGAAAGTGAAGCAACGATCCGTATGCGCGCTTTTGTTCGATGTGGCGGTACTTGTAAAAATGCAACGATTCAATACTTGTATTATGGTGTAAAAGACTGTAATAATGCTGCTATCGTTCCTGGTGGTGGTGATAAACAATGCAGTCATGGCTGTATGGGTTATGGCAGCTGTGTTCAAATATGTGAATATGATGCGATTTCAATCATTGATGGTGTAGCTGTGGTTGATCCTGATTTGTGTCAAGCTTGTGGCAAATGTCTCAAAATTTGTCCTAACCATGTTATTTCTTTGATTCCCTATCAAAAACAAGCTAATGTCAAATGTAATTCTAAAGAGCCTGCTCTACGAGCTCGAAAAAATTGCAGTGTCAGCTGTATTGGCTGTGGTTTATGTGCTAGAAATTGTCCTAATAATGCTATTATCATTGAAAACTCATTAGCACGAATTGATTATACTAAGTGTACAAACTGTGGCATATGTAAGGAAAAATGTCCTCGTAAATGCATCATAACAGCTTAGATCTTATCTTTTAAAAAAATTAAAGCAAGTCTTTTTGACTTGCTTTTTATATTTATAAATCACAAATTCCTTTGCCTTTACCATAAACATCATACCAGTCATTATTAAAATCATTTACCGCTTTTTCAATATTTGGATTTGCAAATATTTGTTTTAATACGGCTACTGGCGCTGTTACACTCTGGGCTCCTGCATTAAAGGCATCGCGTATTTGCTGGAGACCTTTAAAACTTGCCGCTAAGATCTTACATTCATAATTATCCATAACGATTCGGTTTGATAACTCATTGATCAATTCGTATGGATCACTTCCTAAATTCCCAATTCGATTTACGTACGGCGCAATATAATCTGCTTTTGCCGCTAGCGCCATGTATGCCTGCATTAAATCATACACAGCTGTTGCCGTGACATTATGACCTTCCGCTTTTAAAATTTTGATTGCCTTGATTCCTTCATACGATACTGGTACTTTAATATATACCTGATCATCGATTTCTTCTAAGATACGATGACCTTCATTAACTATTTCATCACAATCTTTAGAAATAACCTGGACATGGAGGCTTCTATCTTTACCAATGATCTTTCTTACTTCTTTCATATGCTCAAAGAAGTTTTTTGGACTTGTTGCTTTAACGATTGAAGGATTGCTGGTTACTCCGGTAATTGGCATATGTTCTATCGCATCCTTGATTTCTTCTAAATCTACTGTATCAATAATAAATTCCATTTTTCTTGTCTCCTTTATTCTATTATTAAATTTTTTAAACCAGTTTGATAAACAATATCATTAAAATGCTGCATCTGTTTTTTACTAAATATCTTATACTGTTTATCAATACTATATTCCAAATCAACTAATTCATATTTCGAAGAAGCTAAAGGATTATAATTTAATAATTCATATTTCACTTCTGGATAAATATTAACTAGAAAATTTGCAATATTTATGATATTGTCATCAGTCGCTGTCATTGATGGAATCAATGGTGTTCTGATTATAACCTTATCCTTATGTTCACTTTCTAATATATATCGAATATGTTCTTTAATGATTTTTGATGATACCCCTGTAAATTCACGATGCTTATTTTCATCAAAAACTTTTAAATCAACGTATATCAAATCTAAATACGGTAAAATATCTTTTATTAAATCTAATGAAGCATATAGAGTTGTTTCTATCGCTGTATGAATTCCCTCTTCTTTACATTTTTTTAATATAGTTGTTAAAAACTCACCTTGCATGAGCGGTTCTCCACCAGAAAAAGTTACACCACCATCATCTCTAAAAAAGATTTGATCCTCTTTTATTTTTTCTATTAATTTATCTATATCATATTCTTCACTATCATAGCGAATAGCTGAAGATGGACAAACTTTTATCAAATTATCAAACCCCCCTTCATATTTAAGATTAAAATAGGGGCGATTATTTTCATATTTCATTTGATGTTCTTTGGAAAAACGTTCACATCTTCGACAATGAATGCAACTATTTTTAAAATAAATTGGTCTTCTTTGAATTGATAATCCCTCTGGATTTTGACACCATTTGCATCTAAGTGGACATCCTTTAAAAAAAACCGTCGTCCTTAATCCCTGTCCATCATGAACGGCAAATCTTTTAACATCAAATACTAAGGCTTTAAATATCTTCATATGCTGTTCTTTCAATAATTTCATCTTGTAACTTTCCTGCTAACTCGACAAAATATGCCGTATATCCAGCAACGCGTATCGTTAATGATCTATGATTTTCTGGATGAATCTTAGCATCCAATAAATCTTCTCTTCTAACAACATTAAATTGAATATGCGGAATTTTCAAGTCTATAAACGCTCTTAAAAAGTTTTCAAATTTCATCATACCTGTTTCACTGTTAAAAAATTCAGGTAAAAACTTCATATTCAATAAACCACCATTAGTTGTATAAGAATTTTTCATATGCGATACTGATTTCAAAACTGCTGTTGGACCAGCCATATCTCGACCATAAACCGGAGACATTCCACCATCAGCAAGTGGTGTTAAAGCATTTCGACCGTCTGGAGATGCACCAAGATTTTCTCCCATTGGTACATGAGCAGAAACTGTATACATGCCTGTATGATAAGGACCACCGCGATAGTTTGTATAATCTTTCATTCTTTCTCTAAAATATCCAGCCCACTTTGCACCTAAGTCATCTACCCATTTGACATCATTTCCATATTTAGGTGCTTTATTTAATAACATTGTCTGTATAATTTCATACCCCTTAAAATCTGCCTTTAATGCTTCTAATAATTCATGTTTGGAAATCATTTTTTCATCATAAACAAGTACTTTGATTGCTGCAAAAGAATCAGCTAAGTTAGCAATCTGAATCATTTGAATACCTGATAAATTATATTTGGCCCCGCCACATGTTACATCTAATCCTTTATCTAAACAGTTATCAATAACTGTTGATAAAAAGGCAGTAGGCAGGCAATCTTGATGAGCTTTTTCAACAACGATTTCCGCTTTCATCATTTCATCAATGAAATAATCAACTTGTTTTTGAAAGGCATTTTCTAAATCTGCAAAAGTTTTATATGTTTCAAGATTTCCTAAATCTAATCCAATTTTTTCATTTGTCAACAAACATTTTCCATTGTTTAAAGTTAATTCTAATGCTTTATTTAAATTAAACATCGCAGCATCAGACCAACCTAAATTATTCCCATGTGTAGTCAATTCCACACAGCCAACAATTGCATAATTTCTCGCATCTTTTTCTTCTATACCTAAATCATCAATCATTGTTTGAACAATAGCTTCATCATTAAAGAACTGTGGCATACCACTTCCTTGGGCAACCACTTTAATAGCTTCTTGCATAAGTTCATGTGAAGAATTTTTATTCAATCGTACTGATAAATTTGGCTGTGGCAGTCCTAAATGATATTGCGCTTTTAAACACAGCAATGATAATTCATTATAAATATCATTTCCATTTTCATCGATACCACCTATTGCAATATTAAAACCAATTGGAAATCCTGCAAAATATTTTGCACTATTTTGATTTCTTAAATAAACAATTTGATTAAATTTTAACCATAAACATTCCAAAATTTCTAATGCCTCTTGCTTTGATAATCTTCCAGTTTCAACATCATTTCGATAATATGGATACAAGTATTGATCTATTCTTCCTGGAGAAAATGATGAAGCATTGGATTCCATATGCAAGATGACAAATAAGAACCATAATGATTGAACTGCTTCATGGAAAGTTTCTGGTGGCCTTTTTGAAAGATTGAGACAAATATCAGCAACATTTTTAAACGATTCTTTATATTCATTATCAATATCATCAATTATATTGATAATATAATCATGATATCTCATCATAAAATGAATTGCACCTTCTAACACAAGAATCGTACATTCATAAAATTCCTTTCGGTCTTTATCACAAGTTTTTAATTTATCTTGAGCTTTTTTCATTAAGCCCCTTGGACCAAGTTTTAACCATAACTCTGAATCTGGACAAATATGACCTTGAGCATGATCCTTTTGATTAATCTTCACCACTTTAGCCATAGTATCAATTTCTTTACCATAATTGTTTTTAATAACATCTTCCAATGAATTTCCAATCCAATATGGATAAATTTTTTCTCTAAATTCTTGAATATCTTCTTCTTTAACTAAGAATTTATCTTGTGGTCTTGTTGGCAATGTTTCAAATTCCCTATTGACCCATGAACATCCACTTTCTGGGAAAACAACTCCATAACGTACACCTTTTGTACGATTTCCTACAATTAATTCTTCTTGCTCAACACCAATTTCTAATTCCTCTAAAGCACATCTTAAAGATAATGCTCTTTTTTTAGGAATCGATAATTTTTCATTTTCTTGATAAACCCGAGTAATAATGCGAGCTTGTTCAATCGATGCATAGCGCGGTGCATCAAGCATTTTTCCTTTTAAGATACTAATTCTTCTTGTTTGAATTAAATTCTCCATCTTATCCCTCCTTCAATTATTGTTTTTTATTGTTTTCTGATTATATTATACTTCAAAATCACTATAATTCAAGTATAAAGTAATAATTTTCAATAATTTATCAATAAATAACAATAAAAAAAGAAATCATTATCAAATGATTTCCACGCCATACTTCTCCATTCTATTTTCTATTTCAATTTCAAGACCTATTTCAAAAATACATCCATTAAAATCACCAATATCAGCAAATACATAATTACCATCTAATTCTAACTTAGCTGTCTCTGCGACCATATAGCACTTTTTACTAGAATGAATAACCTCTTTTTTCGTTAAACCATCATTCACATCATAAGTCGTAACTTTGCCATTATACACATCTATTCCTACAACCCCTAAAAAAGATAGATCAAATTTATATTTTCTTAATTGATTTATTGTAATCGAACCAATAAAACCATCTCTAGCTCTATTTAAGCCTCCACCAATAAAAATCAACTTTGTTGCACAATCCTGAGTAAATATTTTCATAATATCTATCATATTTGTAACAACTGTAACATTTAAATTTCTTTGGTATATTAATTTTGCAATTTCTAAAGTTACTGTTGATATTCCTAAAAAAACCATCGTTCCCGGCTTTATAAGTTCTATTGCTTTTTGAGCAATAATTTTCTTTTCCGTAACTCGAATTTCTCTACGATCATTAACATTTATAGTATGTAAATTCACACGCAGTTGAGTTGCTCCACCATGGATTCTTTTCAATTTATTTGCCTTTTCTAGGATTGTTAAATCTTTCCTAATACAATCTTCTGTTACATTGAAATCTTTACTTAAATCTTTAACTCGTACTTGTCCTTCTAAATTTAATTTTGCTAGTATTTGATTATGTCTTTCTTGCTGCAACATGGTAATCTTCCTTTCCTTTTATTATTATGGCATCCATTTCAATAAAAAACAAGAAAAACACAATATTAATATTTACAATATTTTTTACTTTTATTAGATAATAACAATTTAAAAATTCTAAAATCAATAATGAATTATTTCTTATAATATATAATACTTATTAATTTACAATTTTATCAGCACTTTAATTAGATAAATTATCAAATAAACTATTTTAACACGCTGACTTATTCAATAGTATATGTCAAAATTTTTTGTAAATATATTTATTTTAATCTTCTTTCAAATAAATTTAACTACTATACAGCTGAAAAAAATAAAAAGACATCTAGTACCGTTAAAAAGTTCTTTATTATTTCTAATATAAAATTAACACATTTTAATATTTATATTCACTTAATAAAAAGCTACCAAGTTGAACTCGGTAGCTTTCAATATCAAAACTTAATATTAATTATATTTTTTTCTCTTAAGATAAGCAATTGCACCTAATGACGCTAATAATCCTAATGTACCAACCATACTAGTTGTATCACCAGTTTTAACTGATCCTTTTGCTCCAGTATTTCCTGTAGGTGCAGTTGTATCACCAGAAGCAACTACTTCCAATCCATTGATACTAGCCATTAAGTTTTCATATGCTGCTTCTATACCTGTTTGATCAATATTTTCATTATCTAAAACTGCCTGAGCTTCTTCTAATGCATTTTCTACTACTGACCATGTTTTTGCTGTATAGTTAGCTGCATTTAATCCATTTGCTTTATTAATTAAGTCTTGTAATAGATCCTTATTTGGAATTAATCTTAAGTCTAAGTATGCTCTTGTCAATGTTGCATAAGCATTATCTACTTCTTCTTGTGTTGCATTTGGATCATCTAATACTGCTTTAGCAGTTGTCATTGGTTCTGTTAATCCAGCAACACTAGCTTCAGTGTATAAGCTTGTATCTAAACCATCTACTCTATCATACATTTCTTGTAATCTTGTCTTATCAGCTCTTAAGACTAAGTTTCCAATTGCATCTGTTAAATTATCAAACGCTTCATTTACATCACTTTCTAAAGCATTTTCATCTGCAGCTACTTCTTTTGCTGCATCTAATGCTTCTTGTAATGCTGCCCATGAATCTGTTGTATAATCTTCTTCTGCAAAATCATTTACTTTGTTGATCAAATCTTCTAAAGCAGTTGTATCACCTTTAATAAATTCTAACATTTGAATAGCGTTAGCTAAACGATAGAATGAAGTATCAACAGTTGCTTGACTTGCAGTAGCATTTGCTAAAATACCTTCAGCTTCAGCTAATGCATCATTAAATTCATTAACGACAACTGGTACAACATTTTCTAAAGCACCATTATCTTTTAATGTATTAGCTGTATCAACAGCAATTTGTAATGCTGTTTTATTTACATCAACTAAAGCTACAGCAGAAGATGCAACATTCATACCATAATCAACAGCTTGAACTTCCAAATTATTTATATCATAATCTCCAGTCAAGTCACTTAAATTAACTGTTGTAGTTGTTTCAGTGTTGTTTACACGAATAATATCACTAACGCGAGCACCATCACAGTAAACAGCTACAGCTTGAATACCAGATGCATCACTAGCATTAATAGTAAGAACATCACCATCTAAAGATGAATCGATTTTAGGTGCAGTTACGTCTACATTTACGTTAAATGATTGAGTCTGAACATTTTCAGAATTCATCAAAGCATCTAGACATGAATCATCATCACCATAATCAACAGAATTCAAATATTCATATTCTAACATAGCACGAACTTCAAAAGTATAAGTTCCTTCTTCAACCATATTACCATCAGAATCAGTACCATCCCAGTACATTTGATGATTATATTTAGTACCATAGCTTAAAGCAGCTTGTTGTGTTAAGTTACCATCATTAACCTTTGCTTCAAAATATTCATATTCAGGTCCGATTACATTAACAACATTTCCAGCTTCGTCTTTGATTACTACGCATAAAGCTTTAGCGTTACGTAATAAATAAAGTGCTGCATAAGCAATATCATCATTACCGTCACCATTTGGAGAAATAGTAGCATAAGCACCATTTAATTCTCCACTAGCACGTAAATTATTTAAATAGTTACGAATTGTGTTATAGTAGCTTGTTGAAGATTCAGCATAATAATCTGGTAAAGATGTTCCAGTAAATTGATTTGCTCCTAAAACCACATCATAACCATTAACTAAAGAATTAAGAGTACTTGTATAGAATAATGGATAATCAGCATCTGAAGTAGCTAAATTACTGATATCATCATAAGCAGTAGCTAAATCAAAGATAGGAGCTGCATTCCAATCTCCTCTGAATCCCATATATGGAATGCTAAGAGTTTCATAATCAGAATCTACGTTGTCAAAGAAAACAAATCCTTCTAAGAACATACCATTAGGATATTTTTCATCATAAGCACTCATTGTTTCTTCATTCAAAGTAACACTAACTACGATCTTAGCTGAACTATTAGCAGGAACAGAAATTTGTGTTGCAGAAGCACTATCTGCATAGCGGTTGATATTGTCAGTTGCACTAACAATAGTACCTCCATCAACAGAAGTAACCTTCATTACACCATCTTCGATTGCATCGATATCTGAACCATAACTGTTAACAGAAGCAAGATTTGTACGTCCATTAGATTCTGTAGTGCTATCAGTTTGAAGACATGCTAACACATCAAATGTCTTTGCCACTGAACCATAATTATCCATAGTAAAGGTAATATCAAAAGTTGTACCTAATTTATCACCTAATTCTACTTTAGTACGTGGAGCTTCTCCAGTAGTACTGTTATAAGGAACATCGCTATGTAATAATACTTTACTATTAATTACATTTTCGATATTAATCATACCAGCACCTTGACGTCTTGGTGAGAAATATAAATTCTGACGAGTCAAATCTGAAGAGCTTACAAATGGCTGGTAAGCTGTAGCAGTAGAAGCTACTAATTGATTTACTAAATTACTGTATTCTTGAGTTCCAGGTTCTACATTAAAAATATCTAGATTATCATCTACATATTGTTGTGCAAGAATAAATAAACCTTCTGCATTTGGAGAAGCCATAGAAGTACCACTCTTTGAAGATAAAGCAGTATCAGATGAAGCTCCTGCAGACCAAATATTACCACCTGGAGACATTACATCTGGTTTTAAATTCATAGATTCAGTAACACCCCAAGAAGTGAAACTTGATGGACCATTATCATTGTAACTACGACTTACAGGTTGAGTTTGATCTACAGAAGAGAAGCTTACACTTACAGTACCAGCAGCAATAGCTCCTGTTAAAGTAGTATAAACACTACTATCAGTAGAAGTACCACCGAAAACAGGAATACTTTCACCGTTTTCACCAGTCCATAAACCATTAGTACCAAAATAGCTACCATAATAATCAAAACTCATATATACAGCCACTGCACCAGCATCATAAGCATTTTTCTGAGCAGCCATAATTCCTTCTTCATCATAAGGAACATAACCATAAGTACGTTTTACTAAGGCAACCTTACCAGTTAAATCTTGAGTAATAGATGAACCATCACCACAATCAACTAATTCATAAGTACCAGTTAATGTTTCACCTAATGCAGGATCATAAATATCTGTAATTGTAACAGTATTTACACTTTCACCAGCTGCATTTACAGCAGTAGCAGTAGTATCTGTCCAATTATTGATATAAGAATATCCTGTACCTTGAGCAGAAGCGATTGTCATAGGTGCATATAAAGAGCCAGAGAAACCAGCTGATGCACTGTTAGGTAACAATGTAGTATATCCGCTCACTAAAGCTCCTGGATGGCTATCACGAGCATCATTTCCGGCAGAAACACAAATAGAAATACCACTAGCACTAGCACGGTTATAAGCACGTTGATATCCTGCTTGAGCATATGTATTCATAGTTGTAAATCCGTTAGGAATACCAAGAGATAAGTTGAAAGCATTAACACCTAAAGTGACAGCATCATCTAAAGCTGCAAATACAGCTTCATCAGATTCTTGACCGAAATCATCATTTTCATCAAATACTTTAAAGAACATGATTTGAGAATCATAAGCGCCACCCTTGACACCAGAAAGTTCATCATAACCTTCTCCACCGTTACCAGCAACAATACCGCTAACATGTGTACCATGGCTACTAGAATCACCATCCCATGTGTCTAAATCACCGCAGGCATAATCAACAGAGAAAGGAACTTTATCATTGTAATAGAATTCACCATTCAAGATACCGTTCTGTATATCTGCTGAAAAACCAGTTTCATCATAACCATGGAACCAGCTTCCCCAACCAGATACAAATAAGTTCAAAGTGTCCTTATTAGCATTGATAGATTCAAGCAAATTAGATTGTGTTTTATAGTTAGAAAGTAAACCAGCTTCACCATCTGCTTTTACTTGTGGGTCCATGTAAGAGAATAATTGATGAGTGTAACGAAGACTACTATCGAAAACACCAACAACTTTACCGGCACCAGTATAACCAGCATCCCAAGCTGCTTGAAGTCCCATTTGGCTAGCAGAACCAGCATCTGAAGTAGCAGACTTGCTTAAATCGATAGCATCATATCCAGTAAGATCGTAATATTCTTCTAGAGATATATATTCTGAATTTTCTTCATTTTCTTCCCAATCATTATCATAATCATAGCTCTGAGTTAAATAAACATCCATTACTCCATCTAAAGCAGCAATTTGTTCTATGTATTGATATTCAACTTGAGCTGCAAAACCATTAAGTAGGTTAGTATAATGATATTTGTATACTGTATCAGGAGCAAATGCAGAAATTTGAGTTTCTATCTCTTCTTGTTGGCTTACCATGTCCGCCCGGTAAGCAGCAACTGATGCATCAGCAGAATAACCAATGCTGTCATTTTGGAACATAGTAACGTATTCATCCACATCTAAAGTGGTTTCCCCATCCAATTCCACGACTACAGTTACGACTTCATCTGGATCATACTGTTTACTAGAAATTGCATTTCCGGCAGTAAGTTCATCCAAAAGACTCGCGGTAGCATTTTCACTGTCTAGTGCTGAGCTTGCCACAAATGACATACTGAACACCATCGATACAGCAAGAATACTTGTCAAAAACTTTTTAACTGAAGTTTTTTTCATAGATTCATTTTTCCTGGTATATCATTTATGGCTTATTTAACAGTCATAACTGATATACCTTTTCCTTTCTTCAAATTTTGCTTAGAATCATAAAAGCGAAAATGTATTTTTGAACTTTTCTTCTTATAGCTCAACCATCCCAGAAAAAGCTATTACCACATCTTTGTATCATTCACCAGATTTTTAATACTTTATTTGTGGCTGTTAAATTCACATAAATACAAAATTACATGAATTTAATCATTAAATTGCTATTACAGATTTTTGGAATAAAATTCACTCATAACTTCTAATAACAAGACTGCTTTTGTTTCAATATATTTTTCAAATCATTCTTTTTAAAAATTATCAACATATAGCACTTCTCGAAAAAACTAGCTATTATAAAAATAATCTGATTTATTTTCTCATTGATCATGATTACCATACTAATCATAAAGAAAACACACGTATAACAAAGAACGCTAAATCAATATCTTTATCATTACCCAAGCTATTCAAAATAAAAGCTATACATCTATTACCAAACATAAACTTGATATGAACATTAACGATCATCTTCAATAAAGTTATCTGCAATTTAAATCAACTATAGAAATTATATTCCAAAATTTCAATCTTTGTCTAAATATTGCAAACCTCACATGGATTTATTAAAAAAAATTGCTAATGATTCTTTGACTCATTTTAAGAACTCATTTTCAACAATAAAGAAGAACTAAGAATTTTGGTTTTTTAATACTTTATATTGAACATTAAAAGCTATTTCTTAAAAGACTAATAAATATCGTCATTTTTTGAAATCTTATGTCTTTAATTACTCAAAAATCAAATTTTATTACTTCCTCATTAGAAATTCTATCAATGAAATCATAACTTTTAAGACAAAAGCTGCTTATTGAAAGACAATTAAATGATGCAGATAAAAATAGAATGCAACTTAAAATCATCTCTTTTATCTTTTCTATTCCTGATATTAAATATATCCAGAAATATGTATTTTAAGTAAGATTGGTGATTGATTATATCAAAAAACATTAGTTTTCTGATATAAATCAAAATACACATCAATCAAGACAATAAAACACTCCCCCAACAGCATTATCTAATAAGAACCTCGCTGACTTATTCAGTGTATAACTAATATATAGATTCAAACATACTTTCAAAACTATCCTTCCCTAAAACATACATAAGATAATTATGTAAATATACTTAGAGTAAGAAAGTTATTAAAAGTTTTTTAAAAACTTCTATCTAAAAATATCATGTTTGTGCTGAACTTTTAAAATAACATAAAAAATATTTATCAATGTTTTAAAAAAGCTACAGAAGTAATCGTTTTCAATATACATTTTTTATTCACTTTTCAGTATTCTAAAAAACATTTGCTAACTTTAACAAAATCTATCGATTTTTACATAGTTAGCTTCTAAAATAAGAATGGCGACCCGACCCCTGGTGTTTCTGTGCGCGGAACATATTACACAGACTCCCTTACCCCATTACGCCACTCAATTTATAAAATTCTATTTTATCTGCCCCCAGAGTTCATCATATTGAAGTTTTTTCAAAAAACAAACGTAACAAGTTATCAAATAAACTTGTACTTTTCCCCTTTCAAAAGCTCCTGAGCCGCCAGGAGCAAGCAAAACAAGAATATTATAAACTCATTATATCAGAAATGGTAGAAATCAACAATGAAAATATTGATTTTATGGGACTTTAATGATTTAATAATAAATTCTAATTTTTTTATCTCTTCATAATCCCCCTTATTTTTTAGATTTTAGTTCTAAGCCTTAATAAAAGAATATCAATATAATAAATTATTGTCAATAAAAAATTATGTTTTTATGTAAATTCTTCAACAAAAATCATTAATTTTTGTTATAACACAAATTTATAACCTCAATAACTTCATTTTATACAGGCCATACCTCTAAAATATTTTTTAAATATCTTTACTTGGATCTAATTCCATTGTTGCATAACTTGCAACTAATTCAGGTCTAGGAATATAATATCTTTTATTTTTGTTGATTTTATCAATTTCTTTCATTTCATCTTCGGTTAATTTGAAATCAAATAAATTAATATTTTCTTTAATATGTTTAGGATTTGTTGATCCTGGAATAATGATATTTTCATTTTGCACATGCCATCTTAAAATAATCTGTGCACTGCTTTTATTATATTTCTTCGCAAGTTCCATGAATACCGGTTCTTCCTGTAATGCTTTATCCCCATGTCCTAAAGGATACCATGCTTGAATATGAATATTGTCTTTTTTAATTCTTTCTTTAAGTTCTGTTTGTGGATAATAAGGATGTGCTTCAACCTGAATAACTGAAGGCTTAATTTCACAAATTTCAAGAATTTTTTCTAATGGTTCTCCTTCAAAATTTGATAAACCAATTGATTTTGCTTTACCTTCTTTCACCGCTTTTTCCATAGCTTTATATCCAGCAATATAATCACCTGCTGGCTGATGGATCAGTAATAAATCAACATAATCTACACCTAATCTTTCAAGCATTTCATCAACAGCACTTTCTTTTGTATAAACAGTTGGCCATAATTTTGATTCTAAAAAAATATCTTCTCTTGGTACTCCAGATTTTTTTATTCCTCTACCAACCGCTCTTTCATTCATATAAGCATTAGCAGTATCAATAAGTCTATAACCCGCTTTTAAAGCATTATCAACTGCTTCTTCTGCTTGCTGTGGACTCATTAAAAATGTTCCAAGTCCTACTAAAGGCATTTTATTATTATCATTTAATTCAATATAATTCATTTTTTCATTTCTCCTTTTTATTCATTTTTTCATAAATTTATTCCATAAATCCTAATTCTTTTAACCAATTATCAACCTGACTCGATTGATCATTTTCCATATCTCCACCACGAATTGGCAGTCCTTCTAAAACTATAGCATTTGGTTCTAACTCTTGAATATCTTCATATGTTCCACCATCTCCTGATCCTTCATGGGTATTGAATGGAACAATTGTCTTACCACTAAAATCATAAGTATCAAATAATGTATACATTGGCATTGGCATTTGATACCACCAGATTGGATAACCAATAAATATCGTATCATAATCATCTAAATTTATATCTAAATCTTTTAATTCTGGATGAACATCATTATCTCTTTCTTCTTTAGCAAAATCAGCAAGTTCTTCATAAGTATCTGGATAAGTTTGTACAGTTTCAATTCTTGTAAAATCTCCTCCCACTCTATCACTTATTAATTTAGCAAGTTTTTGTGTATTACCTGATTGAGAAAAATATAATACTAATACTTTATCATTATCTAATGATGTAGTTCCGTCTTTTCCTTGTTCATTTGTTATACCCTCATCAATTCCTACAGGTGTTCTATCAGGATTTCCAAAAATAAAGAACCCTATAATTCCTATAGCTACAACAGCGACAACTATTATTCCTATTTTGATCTTTTTATTCATTATTTATCACTCCAATCTATTTTCAAACCATCTAACCACTCTTTAATATTTTCTTTTTGTTCAAATTTCCTTACATTTTCTCCACAAATTGGTAGTCCTAATAACACTTTTGAATTTATCAAAGCGCTTTGTAATTCCTCATAGGTTCTTCCATCTCCTGAACCTTCATGTATATTAAACGAAATAATTATTTTCCCGCTTAAATCTACCGCTTCAATCAATGTTCTAATAATCTATGGATAAGTATACCACCACACAAGATAACCAATAAAACTATAATTATGATCTGTTACATCTGACAGATGTTTAATTTATGGTCTTTCATCATTATCTCTTTCATTTTTTCATATTTGGCAAGCTGTTCATAATGAGCAGTATCTTTATCATAAATGTGGTTCTATTTCAAACAAATCACCTCCGGTTAAATCACAAATATCTTTAGCAAATCTTTCTGTTGCTCCATAAGTTCCAAAACATGTAATAAGTGCTTTTGGCACAGCTATTCCTCGTATAATATAAATTAAGGATTTGTCTTTTTTACTTTTTCTTATGAAATAACCAGCTCATAATTTGATTATCTCTAGCAAATAAAGCTGCTCCTCCACCATGCTGGTTTGTTACTCCTTGACTTGTAAAATAATTTTCATCTTTTATATCTAAAACTAACAATTCATCAATTTCATCATCAGATAGTCCTTCTTCTTTATATAAACGATAAAGTTCATCATAAGTTTCTTGGGAAGACTGGGACCCATAGTATTCATCATCTTTTCCTATCGCAATATATACAGGTGTTCTATTTTCAACAACTGCATCATAATCACCATCCCATCTTGTACTAGCATGTAAATATGCTGTAAAAAGATCAGCTTTTTTAGCCATAACAAGCGACATGGTTTCTCCACCACCAGAATATCCATCAGCGTAAATCATTGATTTGTCAATATTATAATGTTCTATAAAATATTCAACTAGAGCAATTGTTTGATCAGCTGAAGTTTCACCCCAATCATTTAATTGTGGTGCAACAATAATCATCTTTTCTTGATATTCTTGTGCAACAAATCCAAATTCTTCTGTTTTGATATTTTTACCAACACCTTGAAAATAAAGTCCCTGATACCCAGGCAATGTAAAATATAAGGCATATGGTTCTTTTCCATCATAACTATCTGGGATATAGACATTATAGTGAATATCTCCATTATCCTTTGAATGAAAAACATTATCCAAAACAAAATTTCGATATTTTTCTGTTCCTGGTGTTATATTTTCGTCATTTTCTTGAACAACTGATGGTCTTTCGTTATTTAAATCACTTGCAGACTGACTACTACTTTGATTATTCCAAATATAAAGACCTAACAAAACAATAACAATACCACCCAATATTCATTTTTTCATGCTTTTCACCTCCTCGTATACAACAAATAATTTCTATATTTTTAAATTTATTCTTCCATCTGTTTTTTCCAAAATTCAATCGCATGATTTATCCATCCTTCAGCCTTTGTTCCTTCACCCAATCCAAAGCCATGAGGAAGCCCATCAAAAATCTCTATTTGTGCATCTGTGCCATTTGCTTTTATTTGATTGATTCTGTTTTTCATCACCTGATAATTTGCTATTGAATCATTTGTTCCAACACATGCATAAGTCGGTGGTTCATTTCCGGTCACTTCAGATAAACCTGTGTACTGCATAATGACTGCACTAGGTCTAGGATACTCTTTTTCTCCAAAAGAATCTGTGCCATAGTTTCCTAGCCATGCTGCCATTCTTCCACCAGCAGAACCACCCCATACAGAATAAGAGGAAATATCTACTTTTAATTTATCCTGATTTTCATGAATAAAGGCAGCTGCTCTTGCTAGATCTTCCATTGCTTTATTGGCATCTGGTCGATAAATCAAAGCAAATGCGTTATAGCCGTTTTTGGAAAGTTCCAAAGCGTGAGGAAAGCTATCCTGCATTGCTCCTACGTACATAAAACCACCACCAGCATTCAATATTGCAAATTTAGCATTTTCTTTTCCACGAAAATAAAATATTCCCGTATTTCTTTTTTCAGGATCAGCATTCATTTCATCTTCTGTATAAATACTATAAAACACCTGATTCCCAGCATCAGCCTGCTGTTTTAAATAATTCACTATTTCAACTGTTTTATCAGGATTAATATAGTTATACCAAATATACAAATCATCAATTTCTTCTAATGTCATATCATCATCTATTGTTCTATCTACAGGAAATATCAATCGACCAAAGCCATCAAATGATTCATTGTTGATAACATCATGAATCTTTGTCTGTCTTGTAAAAGATTCTATATTATTCATTGTATGATCGTCTGTTTCATTGGGTTTTGTACATCCTGTTATCATAGACAATATCAATAGTATAAAAACTACTTTTTCCATTCTTTTCATAAATCATTATTCTTTCCATCAGTAATCTTAAATCTCCATTAATATATGTTTTATTTCCATTTTATCAAAGGTTAGAAAATATATTTCCTAGCCACTTAGCATAATCATTTATCCAGCCACCATCACCACCGAATCCATGTGGCCAGTCTTGTAATACGATCCTATTTGTAGAAATACCCATTTCTTGAATTAAATCATACTGACTTTCAAATTGATCATAAAACGGGTCTTCTGTTCCATAACAATAGAATGTTGGTGGAAGATTTCCTTTTTTTAGTTCATTTTCATCTAATGATGCAACACTTAATCTTCCATAAAAAGAATAAATCATGCCACAAGCAGAAGCATGTGCTGTTATAGAATCTAATTCATCTGGTATGTAGCGAGAATCTAATTGACGGCCATTAACATCTTCATCATAATTTAAGAAAAATTCTCCTGCTTGTATTCCTCCAGCAGAATATCCCATAACGGCTATATCATCAGGAGCAATATTGTATATATCTGCATTCTTGCGAATAAACCTTACTGCTCTAGCAACGTCTAAAGCTCCTTCTTCCTGCGAATATGGACGCAAACGATAATCTACAATAAATGTTTGAAAACCTAGTTCTCTTAAATGGGACGCTGTCGGTAAAGTATCTATATAATTTTCTCTCACCCGAAAAGCACCACCAGCCAATAAAACAACCGCTCCCTTGACATCTGTTCCTTTGCGTACTGGTATACTTGTTACATATGGTCGAAAATCGTATGTATCATAATAGCCTGTCATATCACTAGTAAAATCAGTAATCGAAGGCATTTTCCCTTCTTCCCACAAATATAAAGATTGTATTCTTGTCGTATCAGGTTGAGTATCAAGAACTGTTTCATTATTTTGTGGAACTGGCAGTCTTTTATTTATATTACTGGAGTTCCACTGTGATATCTTTCCAGAGCCATAATCATATTCTTGAGGAAAATCATCTGGAGTTGCCAGTGTATCTTGAGAACTTCCCACTCTCCTTATCGTGTTTTCTTGATTAGATGATTGACTATCTTTTGACTGAGAATAATCATTTGAAGAACACCCTACCATAAGCAATGATACTAATATCATAGTTCCTACTTTTTTAAAATACCTCATCAAATTACCTCCACTAAATTGATTTTTTATAATGAACCCAAATTCCAGAATAAGGTAATATTTGAAAATCACTGATAATATATTTTATTAATTCATTTTTTCTAGAATAAGGACTTTTCTCAAAGCACATCACATTTTAATAAGATATATTGATATTTGAAGATATAATTAAACTTATTTCATCTATAAGATTCTCATTCATAAATGAACTATTTAATTTTCCTCCACCTTGTAACAATAATTTTTGAAGATGTAATAAATAGCTATGTGGTACCTCTTCTAACAAGATGACAATAACATTCTTTTTCGTTAATTTTGGATTTTCTAAAGATTTTGTAGTCCAATTTATCATTCCTTCTGAATCAAAAACAGCAACCCATTTTTGATTATCATTCTGTATAATGAAATCTTCTCTTTCTAAAAAATTCATTACTATTTTAGGGGGCTCTCCAGCATAATTAGGCCAGACAATTCCAATTGTTTCGTCTTTAATTTGGGGGATGCTAATAAGATTGTCATCAAATTGCTTAGCAATATATAAATAATTTTCTGAGGCAATAAAATATCAGTTGTTCCTTCTAATCATGTATCTTATACTTATTTAACATCTTAACAGTTGCACAGCATTGATAGTCAATAATCTCACTGTGACCTATATTTAATTTTGAGATTTTTTCTATATCATTATCTTCTAATACAAAATTCCAAATATCCATATTTTCAATCATCCTGTCTTTATGAATTGTCTTTGGAATCGTAACAATTTCTTTTTGAATATGCCATCTCAAAATGATTTGAGCAACTGTTTTCTGATGCTTTTTTGCTACTTCCTGTAATATCGGATTGTTAAATATATCTCTTTGGCCTTCATCAAAAGGACCCCATGCTTCTACCTGACAATGGTATTTGTCCAAAAAATTTTTCATATCATCTTGTGAAAAGAAAGGGTGAAATTCTATTTGATTGATCATTGGTTTTATTTGTGAATTGATATA
>NZ_JMLH01000046.1 GCF_000686665.1 Thomasclavelia saccharogumia DSM 17460
CAAATTAAATTGGATAACAGAAGTAAAAGATATGAGCTAATTAGTAAAAAATAGCAAAATATAATGGCACAAACAATCAAATTAATTTATTCCAATTTCCTTATTTACAGTGGAGCCAAATTCCTAAGAACCGTTAAAACCAAGCAAAATCAACAAGATTTTGCTTATGAAAAAGTATAACTTAGGAATATCCACTATAAATAAGTTTTCTCGGCATAAAATAATTTGAATAAAATATTATCAAATTAAATTAGTTATATTTAATTTTAACTAATTTACGAATGCATAAACAGTAGTTTTTTGAGTCAAAATAATTTGCATATCAACAACAGAGCCTAAGCCACCAAGCGTTACAGTTACCGCAACTGTTCTGGACGCAGAGGTTGTAGAACAGCCCAAGCCACAGATACCTCCAAGACCGGTTATGCCACCAGAAGCAGCCGCCTTCCCAAGACTTCAAAAAATCAAGGTTACGCTTGATAAACAAAATCATCTTATCTTTGAAGCAGAGCGTGAACGGAATAAACTGGAGATTGAATTAAGCGATTTAAGGGGACTTGCAAGGCTCACCAAGAAAAAGGAACTTGAAAGCAGAATAGCCACCAAAAACGAGGAAATCCGAAGCCTTAAAGCCGGATTATCCAGTATTGTCATACAACATGGATTTGCAACGGTACAGGATTTCTACACAGCGTTTTATACCGCACAGCGTGCCACCGACGCATATCAGAGGGAATGTGCCAAATGGGAAGAAACCTACGGAGAAAAAGCAATTCCAAAAGTCGAAACCATGCACGACAAGATACAAAGGTATAAAGAAAAGGCTGATAGGCAGAATGCCAGTCAACCTTATAGAAGCAGAGATAAAGGGGCGAGATGATCGCCCCTCCTGCCAAATGAATAGCCTTATCCATACACATAGGACAAGGCTATTTTAAATACATAGTATGCGTAAACCTGAAATTTACTTAATAGATAACTGTTTATCTCTTATCTTTAAACATGCCTCAATATGCATAATCCAATGTCTTGAAAACGGCATCTGTATCAATCCCTTTACATCTTTTCCGCACCAGTAATCAATTAACCAATATGCGTTTTCATCATCACTCACTACATTTAGCATCTCCAACTGTTTTCTTTTTTCAGCAGTGATTTTCTCTTTAATATCACTATATGCAAGGGATTTTAAAACTCGTGTTGTAGATGCATCAACATCAATTATGTAATTATATAATTCTTCAATAGACAGTTTCTTTGAAAACTCACTTATCTCTTCTTTTACAAGTTCGTTTGCAGTTGTAATAATCGAAGAATTTATGCGTCTTTGATAATCGCCTTTAAATAACACTTGTTCATCATCAGCAATAAGTGTATGTGCAACAATATCTTCAATGCGAAAAATATGCCAAAGAGAATAGGCAATAGTTTTATTATGATACCCTTTTGCATTCATATATGGCATTGCACTAAAATCATCAAATGATAATTCCGTCTTAAACAGTAGAATCTGTTTCATAAGTTCTTCACGGAGTGTAAGCAATGTATCTATACCCGCTGAAAAGGTCTCTTTTTTCTTAATCTGTAATTGCATAGTCTTATTCATTTCTGACCACTCTTTATTCATAAAAACCTCCATGAAATTTAAATCTTCTGTTACCTTCAAGCTCTCCGCAAGACTGAAAGTTTCGAGAGTGTTATCAGGTTGAATTTTTATGATATTTCATTCTTGCAAGATGAATAAGGGGCGAAATAAATCGCCCCAAAACAAAGTTATTTTTTTACATATTGATATTTTTTCAATTTCTTACCGGTAATAATACAGATTAAACTTCCACTTAAACCAAGTATAAACATCATAAGTGCAGCACCTGAACCTTTACCCGTACCAAAAAGCGTTTTTAAAATTGATAATTCACCATATGCGACCATAAGCGGTTCGCATACATTATCTACCATAAAACCTCCCAAAAACAATCCAATCGGGATAGTAAAATACTGAAGAGTATTGCGACACGCATAAACACGCCCTTGTAATTCCACCGGAATGGTGCTCCTAAGAATCACATCCAAATTAGTACTCATAACAGGCACAAGAATCCATCCAATAACCTGTCCAATACACCATAATACTGGTTCTCTGGAAAATGCCAGTAAAAAGTTTTCAGTTCCCAACGAAAATAACATTGTCAAATAAACGACTTTTACCCTATCCTTTGGCTTAGGTAAAACAGAAACAATCAGACTCCCAATAATCATAGCTACACCGGAACAAGAAGTAACAATTCCAAGAACTGTCTGACCACCTTTTGGATTCGGAAGCACATAACCCGGTAACGTTGCATCAAAAGCGGAAGCCACCAGATTAACACCTGCCATAAATAATATCAGCATCATAATCATTGGATTGTCTTTCAAAAATCCAATTCCTTCTTTAGCAAGAACAAGTACACTTTCTTTTCTTTCACTCTTGCTTTCTGGAATTCTAATAAAAAACTGCAATGCAACAAATGCAACTATAAAGCTTCCGATATCTACTGCTATAACACCATTAAGCCCTATAAAAGAATACAATGCTGTAGCAATCAAAGGATTTAATATGGATATCAGCGACCTTGACAAAGAACGAAGACCACTTGTCTTCTGATAATACTTTTCAGGAATGATAAGCGTCATAGCAACTTCTGATGCAGGTTGCTGTACTGTATTCATTAATCCGGAAATTGCATTTAAAGCATACAAATGCCATACCATTAAACGATTTGTTCTAAATAACCCAAATACTACTATGGTACAAAACACTGCAAGCACATCACAAACAAGCATTGTCTTCTTTTTATCAAATCTGTCTGTCAATGCTCCTGCAAATATGCTCATTAGCACATATGGTGCATAAGAGCATATAGTAAGTGTTGCTGTGCTTAATGAAGAACCTGTCTTCTCATACAGCCATAAAGTAAGTGCAAATGCTGTGATACTGCTACCAAGTTGAGATACACTCTGGGTACTCCAGAGAATCAAAAAATCTTTCAACTGGTATAATTCATTTTTCTTTATATTTTTCATTTCTTTGCTCCTTTTCTTATCAACTATTTCTCAAAACAGAAGCAAAGCCTGAGGATATCAGCCTAGTGCTGTTCCTCCATGCAGTCTCCTCAGACTCTGCATGGAGCTACTACAATGCAAAGTATCATTTTTTCTACTCTTTCCTTTTCAATAAAATAAATTACATAACAGAAACTTCAAATTTATTTTTCTAAAACAAATCGTGCTACTTTAACATTCCCATCCATTTCCATAGACACTATATCAAATCCACATTTTTCTGTATAAAACTTTACATTTTCCTTTTTGTCTATGGGGGTGACTAAAGTAAATTTATCCCAATCCTCGTAGTGCGATGTTATAAATTTAATTGCTTGAGTTCCTATTCCTTTTCCTTGAAACTCTGGAACAACACACAAACAGCCCACCTCATATATTCCTTTTTCCACCTTCTTACAAGAAATGCAACCGACTGGTTCGGTATTATATAAAATAATAAATTTAGGATAATCTATTATAGATTTCTCCATCATTTCTTTTGTTTTTCCATAAGCAGGACATTCACCATATTTAATATAATCACTATAAAATGTAGAATTATAAATATCTATCAGTAATTCTGCATCTGCAACATCCGCTTTTCTATATTCATTCTTCATAAACAATACCTCTACAAATATCCTATTTCATAGTTTCAAACTCATTTCTTAATATTGAAAAATACAATCTTCCAACATATTCTCCGCTCATATAGAAATAGTCTCTCAATGTTCCTTCATATACAAAACCACATTTTTCTATTACTCGTTTTGATGGTGCATTAATAGTCTTAGTACAAATTTGAACCTTGTGCAAATTCATTCTATCGAATCCATATGCAATAACTGCTTTTGTTGCCTCTGTTGCAAAACCTTTACACTGAAAATCCGAACCAATGCAATATTCAATTTCAGCAAAATAATTCTTACTATCAACCAAAAAATATGCTATCTGTCCTATACATTCACCCGTTGTTTTTTCAACAACAGCCCAACGATAATAGTCATTCTTTTCATAAGAACCTATATACTTGTCAAGCAATCCTTTTACCTCATCTTTAGTAGAGTACACTGGTTCAGAATATAATGATTGTATTTTCTCGTCTGCAACCCAATATTTAAGCATTGCGTCGTCATCTGTATATTCGAACCTTCGAAGTATTAATCTCTCTGTCTCTATTGTATTTGTGCCAACATGTGTAAGCATTTTTATTCCTCCGTCAACTTCAAATTCGTCTCTCAGTTAAACACACTGGCTTACTGAAATTTATCGAAGTTTCGCTTCAATTTCTTTATCTGGCCAATAGCCCCATGATTCAACAATCTTGCCGTCCACAACCCTAAAGTTCTCCAATGCCTCAAAGCTAATATGCTTTCCGGTAGCCGGTATTCCCATACAAGTTCCGGCATGAATACCTTGATAGAGAATTCTGGTTGCAACCATATCCTCCTCACCAAATACATCAAGCACCTCAATTTTCAGGTCAGAGAATTGTCCCTCCACAATTTTCAAGATGCCCACGGCATCAGCATTACTTCTTGCTCCGGCAGGACTGTGGTCTATGTAGTCCTCCGCCATACATTCCATGATAAAGTCGTAATTGTGATTGATATATCCTTCCACAAAAAAGCGACTTACCAGTTCTTTGTTATCCATAACTGTTGTTCCTCCTTGTCGTTAAGATTTATATGTTTATTATCATTGTAGGCGCAAATTCAAATTTTCGCTCTCTATTGTACCACGAATATCCCTATTATTCCACTTATATTTTTCTTGATTATTTAAGGCGGACTGCCCATTCTTAGCAATCCGCCTGTATAGTTACCACACCTCTAAACTGTCCTCTGCATCTATCCAAATTTGCATAATTCCGTCAAGATAAAGTCTTGCATATTCAACTGGATTATCTATTGCAAGGGCATTCAAAGCACACTCCGAATTAGGGGTGGTCTTCAATCCTTCCTCTGCTTTTGCACAGTCAATCCGTAAAATATATCCGGCATAAGTGCATATATCAATGCTGTTGTGGTAAATGTTGTAATCTGCGTATATGATATTCATTCAATCAACCCTCTTTTCTGTAAAATCTAAAAGCATTTCAATCAGTTCACACAGTCCATTCATATTGTGTTATAATGTGTTATGTGATTTTGCTTCCCTTGTTTTTGCCCTTATGAGGGTTCGTAAATCCTTGTGGAACGATATAACACAAGGGAACACATAAGGGAAAGCACACATACAGAAAAGTTAGTGTTTATAAGGGTTTTCCAAGAATTTAATAATAAATTATAACAGGTAATGAAACCCTTAAATTATGGGTTTGCACAATTGGAATTTGTGAAAGGGTAAATTATATGGAAAGATATTTGAAAGAAACACCGATGTTAAATTTTTCAGATGTCAATATACAACATTTAATAAGTGATAGAGGGTGGAAAGATATTGATATATACAATCGTATCAAGCAGATATACAATTTTGTTCGTGATGAAATTTTATTTGGATATAATGTGGATGATAGTATTTCGGCAGCGGAAGTTTTGTCTGATGGATATGGACAATGTAATACAAAAGGAACGCTTTTCATGGCATTGCTTCGTGGGGTAAATGTCCCATGTCGGGTACATGGGTTTACAATTGATAAAAAATTACAAAAAGGTGCAATGACTGGCATTGTATATAAAAAAGCACCTAAAAATATTTTTCATAGTTGGGTTGAAGTTTATTTGGATGGAGTATGGTATGAACTTGAGGCATTTATTTTAGATAAAGAATACCTCTCAAGATTACAAAGCATAAACGCTACTTGTATAGGTGCTTTTTGCGGATATGGTGTTGCTGTAAAAGATTTTTGCAATCCTGTAATTGATTTTGAGCGTAACAATACTTATATTCAAAGTGAAGGGATCAATCAAGACTTCGGAATATATGATTGTCCAGACGATTTACTTGAAGAACATCACCAAGAAATGTCAGTATTTAAAGCTTTTCTATATAGAAATTTAGGCAGACATTTAATGAATCGCAATATAAGAAAGATAAGAAATGCTGATTGACAAATTTTTATTTGTTGGAGAATGCGGGAATTTGGCATGGAAAGAGGCTTCTGAGGTCATGGGGTTTAGTTTAGACGACGGTAATGAAATTGGAATTTGTTGAGGAGATGATATTATGGGATTTGATTTAGGTCATACAGCTAGTTCATTATCAAAACTTGTTTTACGAACAAAAAGAAAATTAGATAATAATCGTACAAAAGATAATGAGGATAGTTTTCAAATGATATGTCAAGAATTCAATAATAATAAACTGATAAAAAAATATGAGGGATATACACAAAATAATCATTTTAAAGTTGGTTTAAGTGGTAAAACTGTATATATTTATGATCATGAAGAAAATGAATTAGCAAGATTTCAAGATGTTCTTTATATGTATCGAGGTAAGTTTATTCCAAATACAAATATTTTAGTAGTAAAATCAACATCTGGATGGCTTTTATTTTATGATTTAGATAAATTAGAATTAATAAAAAAAATTAGATTTTCAAATATTGGAAGTCAGGATGAAAATTTTGATATAACTCAAGATGGAAAATATTTATATAATATTGAAGCACCTGAATTTACAACGAGAACCCGATTAACTAAATATGATTTAAAGACTTTAAAACCAATTATTGCTTCATTTTATGATTTAGATAAAGTCTTTTTAAAGTATGTAGAAATAGATAATGATTGCATTTATCTTTTTGGATTTATAAGAAACAATAAAGGTGTAAAAGATTATAACTTTATTGGATTATATAAAGAAATGGAAGAAAAATGTGGAATACAAGGAGTAAAAAAACTAGATGAAAATTTTTATAATCAAATATATCAGTATAAAGTTTGTGAAGACTATGGATTCACTCAAAAATCTTTAAAATATCGTCATTTAGAAAAAATAGAAGATTTAGAAAAAATAACTATAAAAGACGCTTATCAGCATATTAAGTAATTACAAATAAGAATTTAGGAGAAATAACAATGTTGATAGATTTTAACAAAAAAGAAGAAATTACAATACCAGGAATGAATAAAGAAACCCGAACAATAACTGCAAAAATGTATATGGATGAACAAAGAAAGATTATCCTGTGTTCTATTCATGCAGGTGGTTCGATTGGCTTGCATAAAGATTGATATAAATTATGTATTATTTGGAAAGGAAAAAACGGTATGTGACGGTCAGGAAGAAATTCTGTCTGCTGGAATCTGCCATATCTGTAAGAAAGGCTCTAAACATAGTATTGTTAATATGGATAATGAAGATTTAGTTCTGTTGACAATGGTTGTTGAACGATAAATTTCAGTTTATGAATTAATTAGATGATAACAAGTTATCACAAAATTAGAATTTTTTAAATCTTGTTTCTGTTTATATTTATTTATAAGTTTCTTCAAAAAATGGTTTGTCTATTTTCTAAATAAATTTATAAGTCTATTTGGCAATAAATATGTTTTAGCAAATCTCCACAAATTATTATATAAAATGATTTTTTAGATTTGTGTAAAACGTGCAAGTAATCAATAAATTTTGAAATTGGTTTATGCGATTTTTCAAAAAATATTTTAAAGTATATTATATTTATTGCATTAGGTTAAATAACGATATTCTTTTTATCATAAAGCAAACGAAAATATGGTATAATATAGAAGTCAAAATAAATGATCATATATCATCAGTGAAAGGAGTTTTTTATAATGAATCAATTAGATGAAATGAAAAAAAGAAGAAAAGCAGTAAATAATGCTTTAGGAATCCTTTTGACTGCTGCTGATTTACCAAATGAAAAATATTTAAAGGCTTTAGATGATTTTGTTTTAGGTAAAATCACTTTGGAAGAATTAGATCAAAAAGTTCATAAATTGGAGTATATCTATGGATGATATTTACTGCTATAAATGAACATATGTTTTCAAGAATTTATATGATATTCATAATAAAGATATCTTAGATGAACTTGAAAGAGAAAGTACTAATACAAAAATACTATCTTTGGAACTTCGACCAGAACAGATCAATAGTGATATTTCAGTAAAACATCTTAATGAACTTCATCATTTTTTATTTGGCAATCTTTATGAATGGGCTGGTCAATATAGAATGGTTGGTTTATATAAATCTGAAAGAGTACTATCAGGACTTTCTGTTGAATATGCAAAACATAATGAGATAGAAGAACGATTAGGAACTTTTTTAGATAAGGCAAATCAATTTGACTGGAGCGACAAAGGTGTTGCATTGAAATCAACATTTGATTTATTTGTAGGTATATGGGAAATACAAGAACATGTACAACATTTATTAAAAGAATTCTATTAAGTCGCAGAATAGAATTTAATGCTGGACTTTTAAAAGACTATCCTGCTTATCTAAGAGATAGTTTAGTTATGGCAACTTATGATGAACCACAATATCTTATGAAAATTTTGAAAGATGCTTTTGAAACAGATTCTAATTTTAAATATTTTAATGAAGATAGCGTAAAAGAAGAATATAAGGTTGCTAAAGAAAAGTATTATACGACTAAACAGGCAGAAAAATTAATTGCAAGGAAAAGATTAATGAAATAGCTAGTATTAAGGCAATTTCTTGATAAAGGAGATTGCTTTTTATTAATAAAGAAGTTGTTAAATATGCAAATAATTAAAAATAGAAGAACATAATAAGAATTATAGATGTTTAGTACAATGAAACTTAACTAATTTTTTCTAGAAAGTTTCTGCTTATCTATATTTAATATCTTTTTGTTTATTAAAAAGTTTTTTAATGAGATTTATTGTTTTGGATATGATATTAAATGATCGTGCATGTTATAATTTGGTATATAGATAAATTGAGATTTATAGTTTATAATATATATGGATTTTTTATTTCTACATGTAAATCTTCTTATCTTGAATTGGTATATCTCAAATCTTCAGGACTTTTCTATAGAGGTGATATGATGTTAGAACAAAAGGTTCTGTATTTTATAACAGTAGCAGAGGAGAAATCATTTTCTGCTGCATCTAAGAAACTGTATCTTTCTCAGCCAAATCTTTCAAAACAAGTGATGCTGTTAGAAAGAGAAATAGGTGTTACTCTTTTCGATCGTTCAGGTTATCGACCAGTGTTAACAACAGCAGGTGAGATTTATTATAAAGAATGTAAAAAAATACAAAAACAAGTTACAGAATTGTATAATAAACTTCAACAATTAGAATCTCATGAAATTGAGATTGGGTTTACAGGATTGTATCAAAATAGAAGAATTATCAATGCAATCAATGAATTTAAAAAAGAAAATTCAAAAGTTAAAATATCATTAAATAAGTTTAATTTTGATGATACTGTAAATAGTTTATTAAATCAAAAGATACACATCAGTTTTGGTATTGAATCTAATTTTAAGCACTATAATCAAATAAAATATCATGTATTATATAATTATGATATATGTGTTATATGCTCATTCGATCATCCTTTTGCAAAATATACTGAATTAGATGTTAAACAACTTATTAACGAGGAATTTATAGTTTTATCAAAAAAATATGGTTTTCAATTTTATCAAGATTTCATAAAGGCATGTAAATTAGACGGATTTGTTCCAAAAATAAAAAAAGAAGTTGAGTCATTTGATTCACTTGTTTTTGATGTTTCCATTGGTGAAGGTGTAGCCATTACATCATGTGATGTTGTTAGATCTGAAGAAGTTAAAATCATACCATTAAAAAATAGTCATCATAGCTCAAAATATGTAATGGCATATTTAGATAAAGAGCAAAATCCAATAACTCAAAAGTTAATTCATTCAATTTTAAATTATTTTGAACTCTATAACAAATAGTTATAGAGTTTTTAAACTTTTTGGGTACTATTATTATAGACTAAATATATTAAAATATGAGTGGAAAAGAAAAAAGGATGGAGGAAAGAGTTATGAAAATTTTGTTAAATGGTGTAGATGGAAATTTTGGCAGTAAAGCAGCTAGCATTTTATTAAAAAGATGGCCACTTAAAGATTTAGTGTTTGCTGCTCCAACAAAAGATGGATTGGCAAAATATGCTGATGTAGATGTGGAAAAGAGAATAGCGGATTTTAATGATGAAGAAGGTCTCGTAAAAGCATTCTCAGGGATTGATACAATGATATTAATTTCAATGCCTTTTGTTGGTCCAAAGAGAAGAGCGGCTCAAAAGAAAGCTTTAGATGCTGCAGTAAAAGCAGGAGTAAATAGAGTCGTTTATACATCAATAGTAGGTGCAGGAGAACCTGATATTGATACTTATGAAGTCAATGATCATGTATGGTTTGAGGCATATGTAAAGCAGCAACCAATCCATTATTTATTCTTAAGAGATTCACAATATGCAGAAGCAATGGTTTCTAATTATATAAATGCATATGAGAATACTGATAATATACTTGCAAATAATATGGGAAATGGTAAGATGGCTTATATTTCAAGAGATGATTGTGCACTTGCTTGTGCTTGTGCTGCAATGTCTGATTGGGAAGATCGTATCATTGATGTTAATGGCGCAGAATTATTAACTATAGAAGAATATATTCAAATTGCTAATGAAGTCACAGGGCATAATGTTAAGTATGTAGAAATTAATGATGATCAACAATATGCATTTTTTGATTCTATTGGTGTTCCAAGAACGACTGAGGATATGTGGGCTCAAACAGCTACAAATTTTCCATTCTGCTCTGATGGAATGGTAACATTTGGAAGAGCTATACGTCAAAATCAAATGGCAACATTTACAAACGATTTTGAAATCTTAACAGGTCAAAAACCAATGACAGTGAGAGAAATATTTGAACATATGGAAGAACATCTAATTGGTAGTCGTACATCAACTGATGATTAATTTATGTAAAGATATTAATAAATAATTCAGACTTGTGTTCATAACATAGTATAATGAAGCTAACTGAAGAAGTTGGCTTTTTTATATCGTCTGCATAAAATTGGTAATCTGATTTTCAATTATTTTATGAATTATTATTGAGTTCTTATATTTAATGGTCAATGTGTATGTCATGAATTTGTAAACTGTTTGTTATTGTTAAAGGCAAAGAGTAAAATATGTTTTACAGGATATAATTTTATATCTATATATAAAGAGGCAGTCTTTATAAATGCTTGTTTGTATCAAAACTTGTAGAAAATTGGATAGTATATAAAATTTGAAGAATTATTAATTTTAAGTAATTTTATAAAATTAAATTGTTTTAGTAGTAAATGCTTGAATCTTGAATCAATAAATGATATCATGCAAATAGTTATACGACTGACGGAAGTGGAATTAACCACAGGGAGTATAATCATTGAAGAGCCGACCGTCTGGGCAAGAGTCTGGAGAGGTGTAGGCTCTTTTTTAATTCTATGGTCAAAATGCTTGTTTTTAACCTATTGTATTAGTTGAGAAAAAAGTGGAAATATGATATAAATTAGTTGTATTTTTATTTTGATAGAGACTGACCTTAGATTTATATTTTGAAAATTATATGTGAAAGGGTGGCGTTATGTTAACTGATGTTGAAATTGCACAAAGTGCGAAGATGGAACCAATTAGTGAGATTGCTAAAAAAGTTGGTTTAGAAGATGATGATTTAGAATTATATGGGAAATATAAAGCAAAAATTGCTCTTGAAGCAATTAATCGTTTGGAAAATAATCCTAATGGAAAATTAGTTCTTGTTACAGCGATCAATCCCACACCGGCTGGAGAAGGGAAAACAACTACGATGATCGGTCTTTCTCAAGCTTTAAATAAAATGGGGAAAAAATCAGTTGTAGCAATGAGAGAACCATCTTTAGGACCATGTTTTGGAATTAAAGGGGGAGCTGCTGGGGGCGGATATGCTCAGGTAGTTCCCATGGAAGATATTAATTTACACTTTACTGGCGATATTCATGCTATTACTGCTGCTAATAATTTAATTGCAGCGATGCTTGATAATTCGATTCATCAAGGGAACCCGTTAAACATTGATGTTCGTAATATCGTTTGGAAAAGAGTGGTTGATTTAAATGACCGCGCTTTACGTCATACAGTATGCGGTTTAGGTGGAAAAGTAAACGGTGTGCCACGTGAAGATGGTTTTGATATTAGCGTTGCTAGTGAAGTAATGGCAATTTTATGTCTGGCTACTAGTCTTGAAGATTTAAAAGAGCGTGCTGGTAAAATGATCGTTGCTTATAACTATGAAGGAAATCCAGTTACAGTTGACGATATTGAAGCAACTGGTGCGGTTACTTTATTATTAAAAGATGCAATCAAACCAAATTTAGTTCAAACATTAGATCATACGCCCGTTTTTGTTCACGGAGGACCGTTTGCTAATATTGCTCATGGCTGTAATTCAGTTATGGCGACTAAACTTGCAATCAAATTAGGTGATTATGCGATCACTGAAGCAGGGTTTGGAGCTGATCTAGGGGCTGAAAAGTTCTTAGATATCAAATGCCGGCAAGCTGGTCTTGATCCTCAAGCGGTAGTTATCGTAGCTACTGTTAGAGCTTTAAAGATGCATGGTGGCGTTGATAAAAAAGAATTATCAACAGAAAATCTTGAAGCTTTAGCTAAAGGTGTTCAAAACTTAGAAAAACATATTGAAAATATTGCTAAATATAATATTCCTTCTGTAGTTGCTATCAATGCATTTCCGACGGATACAGAAGCTGAATTACAATTATTAAAAGATACATGTAATAAATTAGGGGTTGATGTAGCGATCTCTAAAGTATGGGAAAAAGGTGCTGATGGTGGTATTGAATTAGCTGAAAAATTATTAGAAATTTTAGATACTAAAGAAGCTAACTATCAGCCTTTATATAGTTTAGATATATCAATTAAAGAAAAAATTGAAACCATCGCCAAAGAAATCTATGGTGCTGATGGCGTTGCCTTTGATAAAAAGGTTTTAACGAAGATGAAGAAGTATGAAGCTCAAGGGTTAGGAAAACTTCCAATCTGTGTAGCGAAAACTCAATATTCTTTATCAGACCAGGCGACATTATTAGGACGACCTAGTGGTTTTACGGTTAAGATCAATGATCTTATTCCTTCTGCAGGGGCAGGATTTTTAGTGGCTATCTCAGGAAGTATTATGAGAATGCCGGGACTGCCAAAACGTCCAGCAGCAGTTAATATGGATATTGATAAAGATGGTAAGATTGTCGGTTTATTTTAAAAGTGACGCAGGTCACTTTTAGTGGTTTAAAAAGAAAGGGTGAAATTATGAAAGTAGCAATTATCATGGGTTCTACTAGTGATTTAAGCAAGGTTGAACCAGCAATTGGGATTTTAAAAGATTATGGTGTTGAAGTAAATGTTAGATGTCTTTCAGCACATCGAGCACATTTAGGATTAAGCTCATTTATTAAAGAAACAGAAACAGATGGAACAGAAGTAATCATTACTGCTGCCGGAATGGCTGCAGCTTTACCTGGTGTTGTTGCTTCGCAAACAGTTTTACCAGTAATTGGGGTGCCAATTAGTGGAGCAACTTTAGATGGAATGGATGCTTTATTATCGATCGTACAAATGCCTTCAGGAATTCCAGTAGCGACTGTAGCAATCAATGGAAGTAAAAATGCAGCTTATTTAGCTTTACAGATCATGGCTATCAAACATGAAAGCATTAAAGAAAAATTAGTTGCTTATCGTAAGGAAATGGAAGTTCAAGCTATGGAAGCAAACGCAGAAGTTATGGCAAAATATAAATAAAGGTAAAAGGAGAAATTAGAAAAATGGCAGAATTATTATATGAAGGAAAAGCAAAACAAGTTTATAAGACTGATAAAGATGATGAATATTTAATTCATTATAAAGATGATGCAACAGCTGGTAATGGGGTTAAACATGATCAGTTTGAAGGTAAGGGTGTTTTAAATAATACAATTTCTTGTATTATCTTTGATATGCTTGAAGAAGCGGGAATCAAAACACATATGATCAAGAAATTAAATGATCGTGATATTTTAGTTAAAAAAGTGGACATTTTCCCATTGGAAGTAATTATTAGAAACATTACAACAGGATCTTTTTGTAAAAGATTAGGAGCTCCAGAAGGAATTGTTTTAGATGAACCAATCTTTGAATTAAGCTACAAAAATGATGATTATGGAGATCCTTTGATCAATGAAGATCATGCGATAGCTTTAAAATTATGTACAAGAGATGAATATAATTTTATTAAACAGGAAACTTTAAAAATCAATGAGTTATTAAAAGAGTTCTTCTTAAGCTTAAATTTAAAATTAGTTGATTTTAAAATTGAATTTGGTAAAACAGCTGATGGTCAAATCTTATTAGCTGATGAAATTTCTCCAGATTCTTGTCGTTTATGGGATGTTGATACTAATCAAAAATATGATAAAGATGTATTTAGACAAGATATCGGTGATTTGATCGAAACTTATAAAGCAGTTTTAGCAAGAATGCAAAAATAATAAAAGGAGACCAAAGATGGATTATAAAAAGGCCGGAGTAGATATTGAAGCAGGATATAAATCTGTTGAATTAATGAAAAAACACGTTAAAGAAACAATGCGACCAGAAGTTCTTGGCGGGCTTGGCGGATTTGCTGGAGCCTTTGATTTAAGTGCAATCAAAGAGATGGATGAACCTGTTCTTTTGTCAGGAACTGATGGATGTGGGACAAAAGTAAAATTAGCATTTATCATGGATAAACATGATACGATCGGAATCGATGCAGTTGCAATGTGTGTAAATGATATTGCTTGTTCTGGTGGTGAACCGCTATTCTTTTTAGATTATATTGCTTGTGGAAAAAATTATCCTGAAAAAATTGCAACGATCGTAAGTGGTGTAGCTGAGGGTTGTAAACAATCTGGTTGTGCATTAGTTGGTGGTGAAACAGCTGAGCATCCTGGATTAATGCCAGAAGATGATTATGATTTAGCAGGATTTGCAGTTGGGGTCGTTGATAAAAAAGATATTATCAATGGTGAAGATATCAAACCTGGAGATGTTTTAGTAGGGATTGCTTCAAGTGGTGTTCATAGTAATGGTTTTTCTCTAGTACGTCAGGTTTTTGAAATGAGTAAAGAATCATTAGATACATATTATGATGAATTAGGTAAGACACTT
Organism: Thomasclavelia saccharogumia DSM 17460; assembly: GCF_000686665.1. Taxonomy (GTDB): domain Bacteria; phylum Bacillota_I; class Bacilli_A; order Erysipelotrichales; family Coprobacillaceae; genus Thomasclavelia; species Thomasclavelia saccharogumia. Next base: position 15,247 of record NZ_JMLH01000046.1, read on the forward strand.
GGTGAAGCTTTGATTGAACCAACTAGAATTTATGTCAAGGCACTTAAAAATATTAAAGATGCAGGTATTAAAATAAAAGGGTGCTCTCATATTACTGGTGGTGGATTCTTTGAAAATGTTCCACGAATGTTACCTGAAGGGGTTAAAGCAGTTATTAATAAAGATAGCTATGAAGTTCCAGCAATCTTCGATCTAATTGCTAAAAATGGTGATATTGCTCAAGAGATGATGTATAACACATTCAATATGGGACTTGGGATGGTCATTGCCTTAGATCCAGGTGATGTTGAAAAAGCGATGGAAGCAATCGAAGCTGCTGGTGATAAATGTTATGTAGTTGGTAATATTGAAGCTGGTGATAAAGGAGTCAAGTTATGTTAAAGATTGCTGTCTTTATTTCTGGCGGGGGAACAGACTTACAATCAGTTATTGATGCAGTTGAAAATAAAAGTATTAATGGAAAAATCGTTTTAGTTATTTCTAATCGTAAAAATGCTTTTGGTCTAGAACGGGCTAAAAAAGCCGGAATTGAAACAGCAGTTGTTAGAAAAGATGATGAATTGATCGTTAAGATGCTTAAAGAACGTGAGGTTGATTTAGTTGTTTTGGCAGGCTATTTGGCAATTCTTAGCGATGTGCTGATTGATGCTTATCCAAATAAGATCATCAATATTCATCCATCACTTATTCCTTCTTTTTGTGGACCAGGCTATTATGGTATGCACGTTCATGAAAAAGTATTAGCACGGGGTGTTAAAGTAACAGGGGCAACAGTTCATTTTGTCAATAAAGAAGTTGATGGAGGACCAATCATACTTCAAGAAGCTTGTAATATTGATGATTTAGATGATCCTGAGGATATTCAGGCTAGAGTTTTAGAAATTGAACATCGTATTTTACCTAAAGCAGTAGCTTTATATTGTGATGGTAAGATCGTTATCGAAAATGAAAGGGCTAAGGTGAAATAAATGAAAAGAGCATTAGTTAGTGTTACTAATAAAGATGGTATCGTTGATTTTTGTAAAGGTTTAGTTGAGTTAGGATTTGAAATTGTTTCTACAGGGGGAACAATGGCTAAATTACAGGAAGCAGATGTGTCATGTATTGCAATTGATGATGTGACGGGATTTCCAGAAATTTTAGATGGTCGGGTTAAAACATTACATCCTAAAGTTCATGGCGGTTTATTATTCCGTCGTGATCTAGAAGAACATGTAAACACAGTTAAAGAAATGGATATTCAGCCAATTGATTTAGTGTGTGTTAATTTATATGAATTTGAAAAAGCTTTAAAAGCAGGTAAACCAATGGCTGAGATGATTGAAAATATTGATATTGGTGGTCCTTCAATGATTCGTTCAGCAGCAAAGAATTTTAAAGATGTTTTAATTGTTACTGATCCTAAAGATTATGATAATGTTTTATCTGCAATCAAAGAAAATAATGACGATTTTGATTTTAGATTAAATCTTGCATATAAAGCATTTTCAATGACAGGGGCCTATGATGCCATGATTTCTCGTTATTTTGCAGGAGTTGTTGGTGATGATTTCCCAGATACATTAAATATTAGTTTAAAGAAAACAGAACATTTACGTTATGGTGAAAATTCACAACAAAGAGCAAATAGTTATGTTGATCCATTTGTACAGCACAGTTTATTAGATTATGAACAATTACATGGTAAAGAAATTTCATTTAATAACGTTAATGATCTATATGGGGCTGTAGCGGTAGTTCGTGAATTTAAAGATCAAATCGTAACAGCGGCCATTAAACACTCAACTCCTTGTGGTGTAGCGATCGGTAAAGATGGATATGATTCATATATGAAAGCCTATGAAGCTGATCCACAAAGTATTTTTGGGGGAATTGTTGCTGTTAACTATAAAATTGATAAAAAGACAGCTGAAGAAATGCATAAGATTTTCTTAGAAATCGTAGCCGCACCAGATTTTGATGATGATGCTTTAGAAGTATTGAAGAAAAAGAAAAATTTACGGATTTTAAAACTTAAAAATATTGATGTAAGAGAAGCTAAATACGATATTAAATATTTAGAAGGTAAGGTATTAGTTCAAGATATTAATACTGAAATGATCAAAGAGATGAATTGTGTAACTGAAGCTAAACCAACTGAAGAACAGATCAGTGATATGGAATTTGGGATGCGGGTCGTTAAATTTGTTAAATCTAATGCTATCTGTATCGTTAAAAATGGTGTTACATTAGCTGTTGGTGGTGGTCAAACTTCAAGAGTTTGGGCATTAGAAAATGCGATCCATAATAATCCTGATAAAGATTTTAATGGGGCAGTACTTGCTAGTGATGCGTTCTTCCCATTTAGTGATTGCGCCCAGGTTGCTTATAATGCTGGAATTGGGGCAATCGTTCAACCTGGTGGTTCGATTCGTGATCAGGATTCAATTGATTTTTGTAATGAAAAAGGTATTCCAATGGTATTTACAGGATACCGGCATTTTAGACATTAGTAGAGAGGTTCAGAGCTTATGAAAGTACTCGTAATTGGTAGTGGTGGACGTGAACATGCCATTGCTTATAAATTAAACCAAAGTAATAAAGTTGATCAAATTTATGCAATTCCAGGTAATCCGGGAATTGCTAAGATCGGTGAATGTATTAGTGGTAGTGTTGAAGATAATGAAATGATCGTTAATTTTGTTCGTGAAAATAAAATAGATTTAACTGTCATTGGGCCTGAAGTTCCTTTATGTAATGGTTTGGCTGATGATTTAGAAGCAGCTGGATTTATGGCTTTTGGGCCAACTAAACAGGCAGCAACTTTGGAAGGAAGTAAAGCATTTTCTAAAGATTTTATGGTTAGACATAATATTCCAACTGCTAAATACAAAGAAGTAAATAGTTATGAAGAAGCAGTTGAAGCTATTAAGGAGTTTGATTATCCTTTAGTTATCAAAGCTGATGGACTTGCAGCTGGTAAGGGTGTTGTCATCGTTGATAATCTTGATGATGCTAAAACTACATTAAAAGAAATGATGATCGATGGCAGCTTAGATGGTGCTGGCAGCAAAGTTGTGTTAGAAGAATTTTTAACGGGATTTGAATGCTCATTATTATGCTTTACTGATGGGGAAACGATCGTTCCAATGGTAAGTGCTAAAGATCATAAACAGATTTACGATGGTAATACTGGTCCAAATACTGGTGGTATGGGAACTGTTTCACCAAATCCATTTATGCCTGAAAATATGGATGAAGTATTGAAAAAAGATATTTTAGAGCCATTTATGGCAGGTTTGAAGGCTGATCAGATGGATTATCGTGGCGTTGTTTTTATTGGCTTGATGATTGAAGATGGGAAAGCAAAAGTCTTAGAATTTAATGTTCGTTTTGGCGATCCCGAAACGCAATCGATCATGTTACGCTTAGATAGCGATCTATATGATATTATGGTTGCCTGTGCGACTAAGACATTAAAAGATGTTGAAGTTAAATGGAATGATCAACATGCTGCCTGCTTAGTGCTTGCAAGTGGTGGTTATCCAGGAAGTTATCCAAAAGGAATTGAAATTAAAAATATTGATGATTGTGATGATTGTGTAATTTTCCACGCTGGAACTGCCATCAAAGATGGTAAATTAGTGACTAGTGGTGGTCGGGTCTTAAATATCTGTGCGACTGGTTCTTCGTTAGAAGAGGTTCGAAGCAAAGTTTATGCTGTAGCTAAAAAAATCGATTTTGATGGTAAATATTACCGTAATGACATTGGACTTAGATAGGGGGATATTATGAGTAAGGTAAAACGGATATACGTTGAAAAAAGGACAGCGTATGCAACTGAAGCAAATGAAATTAAACATAATTTAATTGAACAATTGGGATTAGATATCAAGACATTAAGAATCATTAATCGTTATGATGTTCAAGGTATTAGTGATGATATTTTAGCTCAAGGTATTAATACTATCTTATCAGAACCAATGGTTGATGATGTATATCAGGAAGATTTCCCTAAAAGTGATGATGAAGCAATTTTTGCTATTGAATTTTTACCTGGCCAATATGATCAAAGAGCTGATTCATGTGAACAATGTTTTGCGATTTTAACGGGAAATACAACTGCTAAAGTAAAATGTGCAAGAGTCTTTGCAATTACTTTTACAGGGGATAAGGATACTGTTTTAAAACAGATCCAAAGCTTTTTAATCAATCCGGTCGATCAGCGTTTAGCTAGTTTGGATAAACCAGAAGATCTTAATGATAAAGCACCAGATATTAAACCAGTACCAACGATTACGGGATTTAATGAATTAGATAAAGCTGGTCTTGAGAAGTTTTTAGCTGACAACGGGATGGCGATGAACTATGAAGATTTAAAAGTAACTCAGGATTATTTTAAAAATGAAGAAAAAAGAGATCCAACGGAAACAGAATTAAAAGTATTAGATACATATTGGTCTGATCACTGTCGTCATACAACATTTGCAACAGTTATCACTGATTTAGATATTGAAAATGGTGCATTTAAAGAAATTTTAGAAAAAGATATTGAAGATTATAAAACAAGTCGTCATTTAGTTTATGGAATCGATACAAAACGTCCTTTAACTTTGATGGATCTTGCAACGATCTCAATGAAAGAATTACGTAAAACAGGTTATTTAGATGACTTAGAAGTATCTGAAGAAATCAATGCCTGCTCAGTCGAAATAACTGTACATACAACTGATGGCGATGAACAATGGTTGTTGATGTTTAAAAATGAAACTCATAACCATCCAACAGAAATTGAACCTTTTGGGGGAGCAGCAACATGTCTAGGCGGGGCAATTAGAGATCCGCTTTCAGGTCGTGCTTATGTATATCAGTCAATGCGTATTACAGGAGCTGGTGATCCTCGTAAATCATTAGAAGAGACTATGAAAGGGAAATTACCACAACGTAAACTATGTCAAGAATCTGCTCATGGATTCTCTTCATATGGAAATCAAATCGGTTTGACAACAGGTTATGTCCATGAAATCTACGATGAAGGTTATGTCGCTAAAAGAATGGAACTTGGTGCAGTAGTAGCTGCTGCTCCTAAAGAACAAGTTAAACGTCTGGAACCATTAAAAGATCATATTGTTTTATTGATTGGAGGACGTACCGGTCGTGATGGAATTGGTGGTGCAACAGGTTCTTCTAAATCTCATGATATTAAATCGATTGAAACAGCAGGAGCTGAAGTTCAAAAAGGTAATCCAGTTGAAGAAAGAAAGATTCAACGATTATTTAGAAATAAAGAAGTAAGTGAAAAAATTGTTCGTTGTAATGATTTTGGTGCTGGTGGAGTCTGTGTTGCAGTAGGTGAATTAGCACCAGGATTAGTTATTGATTTAGATGCTGTATTAAAGAAATATGATGGTTTGACTGGTAGTGAACTTGCTATTTCTGAATCACAAGAACGGATGGCTATCGTTATTGATGCTAAAGATGCTGATTTTATCAAAGCTGAATGTGCTAAAGAAAACTTAGAAGTCGTGCAAGTAGCTGTAGTAACTGATGAAAATAGATTAGTAATGAAACATATGGGAGCAGATATTGTTAATATTTCACGTGATTTCTTAGATGCGGCTGGAGCTAAACGTTATCAAGATGTAAAAATCACTTTACCAGATTTTGATAACACGCCATTTGATGAAGAAAAACAAACAAATTTTGTTTCAACAGTAAAAGATACATTATCTAAATTAAGTGTGGCTTCACAAAAAGGATTGATTGAAAGATTTGACTCTTCAATTGGTAATGGAACAGTTTTATCACCATTTGGGGGAATTAAGTATCATAGTGAAACTGAAGGGATGGCAGCTTTGATTCCAGTATTAGGAAAGGAAACAACAACAGCTTCAATCATGGCTTATGGTTATAATCCGCTAATTTCAAAATGGTCACCATATCATGGGGCGATGTATGCAATCGTTGAATCTGTCGCTAAAATAGTAGCAATGGGTGGAAATTATCATACAATTAGATTTTCATTCCAGGAATATTTTGAAAAATTATTAGATAATCCAACTAGCTGGGGGAAACCAATGGCAGCATTACTGGGAGCTTATCGAGTTCAAAGTGCTTTAAAATTACCTTCAATTGGTGGTAAAGATAGTATGTCTGGTTCTTTTGAAGAACTCCATGTACCGCCAACACTTGTATCATTTGCAATTACAAGTAGTGAAGTTGATGATATTATGACACCAGAACTTAAAGAAACTGGTCATGTTTTAGCTGAAATCATCATTAATAAAGATAAGTATAAAGTATTTGATTTTGATCATTTACAAAAGCAGTATGATGCAGTCGTAGCTTTAATGAAAGAAAAGAAAATTTATAGTGCTTATACTGTAAAAGATGGTGGGGTTATTGAAGCTGTAAGTAAAATGGCTTTTGGTAATGGTGTTGGAGTTGCTTTTAATACCGAAAATAGTCTAGAAAGTTATGTGGCTCGTGATTATGGAAATATTATTATTGAAGTTAAATCAGAAAAAGATTTAAGTACATTTGATAATTATCGTATTGTGGCTACAACTAATGAAAGTGATGTTTTATCTTATGGCAGTGATAAGATTTCTTTAGATGAAGCTTATGCAATCAATAAAGCACCATTAGAAAATGTCTATCCAACAAGAGAAAAAGCACCAACTAGTGAAATTAAAGTAGCAGCTTGTCAAACAAGATCAGATTTAAAAGCAAAGGTAGTTGTCGAAACTCCTTTAGTAGTGATTCCAGTATTCCCAGGAACAAACTGTGAATATGATTCAAAACGGGCTTTTGAAAAAGCTGGAGCTAAAGTTGAGTTAGTATTAATTAGAAATAAAACAGAACAAATGCTTAATGATTCGATCGATGAATTAGAAGCAGCGATCAAACGAGCTAATATCGTGATGTTACCAGGTGGATTTAGTGCTGGGGATGAACCAGAAGGTTCTGGTAAATTTATCGCAACAGTATTAAAGAATCCGCGCTTAAAAGCTGCAATTACTGATTTATTAGAAAATCGTGACGGTTTAATGATTGGTATTTGTAATGGTTTCCAGGCTTTAGTTAAATTAGGATTATTACCATATGGTAAGATTCAGGAGATGTCTAAAAATGATCCAACTTTGACTTTCAATACTATTGGGCGCCATGTTTCACAAATGGTAGATACACGAATTGGAAGTGTTAAATCACCTTGGTTAAAATATGTAAATGTTAATGATATTCATACAATTCCTGTTAGTCATGGTGAAGGTCGCTTTGTGGCGCCAAAAGAAGTTATTGAAGAATTATTTGAAAATGGGCAAGTATTCTCACAATATGTTGATCCAAATCGTAAGGTGACAATGCAGACACCGTATAATCCAAATGGATCGATGTATGCAATTGAAGGTATTATTTCACGTGATGGTCGTGTCATCGGTAAGATGGGACATAGTGAACGTCAAGGTGAAAACCGCTTTAAAAATGTTTATGGTGAAATGGACCAAAAATTATTTGAAGCTGGTGTAGATTATTTTAAGGGTGGAAAATAGAATGGAAAAACAAGAATTTGAATGTTTGACACTTTGTCCATTAGATGGACGTTATTCTGGTGTTAAAGATGCATTAGGAGAGTATTTTTCTGAATATGCGTTAGTTAAATATAGAGTTTTCGTTGAAATTCAATGGTTGAAGTTTTTAATTGAAAATGTTGAAAGTGATATTTTAGCTAAATTTGATGTAAAAGATATGGATAAACTTACGGCTATTGCTAGTGAATTTAACTATGATTCTTTTGCGAGAATTAAAGAAATTGAAAATACAACGCGTCATGATGTTAAAGCGGTAGAATATTTCATTGATGAAAGAGTAGATGCTTTAGGATTTGGTTATTTACAAAGTTTTGTTCATATCGGCTGTACTTCAGAAGATATCAATAATACATCTTATGCCTGCATGTTAAAATATGGCTTAAAAGATGTCTGGTTACCAAAAGCTAAAGAATTTGCAGCTATTATTGATAAATGGGCAGCTGAGCATAAAGATGATGCGATGTTAGCTCATACTCATGGACAGCCTGCTACACCAACAACGATTGGTAAAGAATTTAAAGTTTATGCTTATCGCTTTTTATCAAGTATTGAAAATGTTGAAGCGGTTAAAATCAAAGCTAAATTTAATGGGGCTACGGGAAACTATAGTGCTATCTTAACAGCTTTTCCTAATGAAGACTGGCAAAGTCTTGCAAAAAAATTTGTTGAAGAGTATTTGGGCTTAACATTTAATCCTTTGACAACGCAAATCGAAAGTCATGATTATACTTGTCATATTTTAGATGGTATTCGCCATTTTAATAATGTTTTAGTGGATTTTGATGTTGATATGTGGCTATATATTTCAATGGAATACTTTAAACAAATTCCGGTTAAAGGAGAAGTTGGAAGTAGTACGATGCCTCATAAAGTTAATCCAATTCGTTTTGAAAACAGTGAAGCAAACGTCGATATGTCAAATAATATTTGTATTGCTTTATCAAATAAATTACCTAAATCAAGAATGCAAAGAGATCTATCTGATTCATCAAGTCAAAGAAATCTAGGTTTAGCATTTGGTTATTCATTACAGGCAATCAATGAAACAATGAATGGTTTAGCTAAATGTGTTGTAAACAAAGAAAAACTTGCTAGTGATTTAAATGAAAAATGGGAAGTATTGGCTGAGCCAATTCAAACGATGTTAAGAAAATATGGTGTACCTGATGCTTATGATACTTTAAAAGCATTAACTAGAGGAAAGAGTATTTCTAAAGAAGATATCTTAAAATTTGCAGAAAGTTTAGATATCTTATCTGATCAAGATCGTCAGACTTTAGTTGAAATGACACCAGCATCTTATGTTGGTTTAGCTAATGTTCTAGCAGATATTGATTTAAATAAATAATTTTGAAATTAAAAAGTTTATTCTCTAAGATTTTAAAGAATAAACTTTTTTAAGTATAAAACAAATAAAAAAGGAAGATCGATCACCAATGGTATTAAGTTAAGAGAAAATGAAAAATCATTGAATTAAGATAAGATGGTTGTTAAAGTAAAAACAGCCATCTTTTCTGTTATTCATAAATAAAAATATAAAAATATGGATTTTAGATATACTTAAAAAGAACTAGCATCTAGCTCAAAAAATTTTATTGTTATTCTAAAATAACGTGTTATAATAATTCATGTCAGGACGTTCTATAATTTAACGGTTGACATGATTTGGGTTTTATAGCACGTTCATATGATCTTTCTGGTCTTTGCGGGACCAGAAATTTTTTTATTCTTGAGATAA
>NZ_JMLH01000047.1 GCF_000686665.1 Thomasclavelia saccharogumia DSM 17460
TATACGAGCAGGTAATAAGCGATTACGAGTAAAATTTGAGATTGGATCATGGCAGAAGCACTGAATCCCTTCAAGAGTAAAATCGATAGATTGATTGAGAATCTTTTTGATCTTTTTTGGTGAATAGTAGATGTTTGAATTTGAATGTTTCATCATATGTAATACCTCCTAAAAAATACATCTACTAAAAAGGGCTAGTAATGAATATTTTGCTATTCATTACTAGCCACACGATTCTCACTATTTGTCAATAGCTAAATAAAAAAGTCTCTTTAAATTACATTAAAGAGCTTTTTCAGTATTTTAATGCCTAACTTAATGACATTGCTGTTTTTGGATCTCTTTTTATTCTTGCCATATTTCATTAACCTCCATATTTTTAATTTTGATAATAAGAAAAGTGTGCAGCAGTAATATAACACATATTACTTACACACTTTATTTTACACTCCCATCGAGAATGTGTATTTATTACTTTAAAAGTAATTTATGCTTTTATTATATCTTCAACAAGCATTTCCAAGTATTTTTACCAACAATACCATCAACATTTTGATTACTAAAACCTTGATTATTACATTCTGATTGTAAACGGGCTATCCAATTATCAATGTTATCTACTTGCTGGTATTCGATATAAGGACTTTTTCCATGTTTTAACCATTTTCTCTCTTTTTGACCATTGCTAATATTTTTACAGGTTGTGATTTGTACTCCATTATTCCATTTCGGTGTAGCCTCAATTACGTAACCATTACCTATATAAATACCCATATGCCCTTTTATCCACACTATTTCCCCCACTTCAATATTACTGAAATCATTACTTACATTTAAACAATTTGAAATAATTGTATCTGCATTTTGATCTAATACACCATTTGATGCATATTTACCATTTTCTGGATAGCCCCAAAGAATGCCTTTTAGTAAACCACTACAATCCCATTGTCTTTTCCCATTTGTTTTTTTATTACCAAATGTTCCTAATTTATATTCTGTAGCACTATTAGCCACAGACTTTACTTTTTCTACTAATTGCATAGCTGTCATTATCATCTTATTTTTCTTCCTTATTAATCATTTTATCCGCGACCTCTAATCCTTTAGTAAATATCATCGGAATATTATAGCCAGCTTCTACTAAATTCTCTACAATACTTCTAAGTTCATTTATTGCTAGAGAGGCTAACACGAACCATCCTAACAATGTCGTAATTTCTAGATCAATTCCTAAAGTATTTCCAATTTCAATAAACAAAACAGATGCCAAAAATGAGATCAGAATTATAATCCAATATCCAAATTTCTTTAAAAGACCCTTTAACCCCACTACAGAGTTTATTCTATTACTCATTTTAGATTTCATCCAGCCTGTCATATAATCAATAACATTGAATAACAAAAAAATCGCAAATAGAATCCAATGTTCTCCAAAAATAAAACTTAGAAATGCTACAATCGCACCTACAACTGCATTATATTTATCCATATAATTTAAGTTTTCTAAAAAATTCATTTTTTATCCTCTCTATTTTTATATTTATAATTATTTTTATCTTATATCATTCATTTAAAATATTATAAAATTACAAAGTTACCCTAAAGATTTTTATGCTTCCAATACCCGCCAGCAAAAATACTATTTATATAATATAAACTGCATCTCCAAATTTTAGCTATACTGGAAATTCGACATTAACTCTTCTATTTCTAATGTTACATTTTCTTGGATTATTTTTGCTATTAACATTAATTCACCTCCTTATGCTACGTAAAAATAGCCATAATTTATCCGCATATCACCAGAAAAAACTCTATCAAATACCGCGTGTACATCACCTGAATTTTTTGAGCTGTCTCCAAGCCAGGTTGATCCCTCAACATGGACGTCACTAGCACGACTGTCTCCATTTGAAAGAGTTATCGCAAGTTTAGTTCTTTCTGTAATAGTAATACCGTATTCGTTTTTAAAAAGATTTACTATTTCTGTCCATGTATGAAGCAAAGCTGAATCATTTCCAGCAGGGACTGTAACTATTTTGCTTCCAGCCACCATGTACAGCTGTTTTAAAGGTGGTATCCTTTTTCCTTCCACCTGTAAAGCACCACCAACATCAGGATCATAGAAGGCGCCAAAAGCCACACCATTTTGATGAATTGACATTTGAGGAATCCCGCTTTGAAGTATTGTTTCTTTAAAAATACCTGTCGTTATTTTATCTGAAATAACGATTTTAAAATCATAGTTATTTTCAATCTCAAAACCATTAGCTCCTAAATCACCGGCTATTTCTGCTTCAATAATAAAGTTATTATTACTTACACTATAAGTTATTTCTGTATTTCCTTGTATCCATGTACCGCTTCCTTGAGTCTTGTAAAAGTACTGGATAGCTAGTTCATTATCAACGTTTCCAAAATTCCCATTAAAAAATTGTCCTTTACATACAACTAGTGCATTTGAATCTATTCCGCCTTTTTCTCGAGATACAGTTAATTCTAAAATTGCTGGTGTAAAATAATCTATAAAATTAGGAATTACTGATTCTTTACTTATAACATTTCCTCGACTATCTTCTACATAATTAACAATAGTATTAGAAGCAGCATTATTTATGATAAAATTGTTATTTTCGGTATTTCTGATAACATTGTTTCCGCATATTATACGATATTCTTTAACTGTTGCTTCTTTTACAGCGTTTGCACTATTACCTGTAAAAATTATTTTAGAATATCCTTTTATTACTGTTGTATTACCTGCCAATTCTCCATTATCGACTGTTAATGTTTCAAGTCCTGAATTCCATGTCGGATCTGGATTTTTTATGGTTATTGTTCTATCCCGATAATCAGGATTAACCCACTGGCCATTGATGTTTGTGTAAATTCCGACCCGTATTGTTTGCGAATTTCTAGTACATTTTTGACGAATTAATTTTCTTTCTGCATCTGTCAAATTCCAATCCAAACGTCCACCTGTACATGTTCTTTCACAAATATGATCGCCAGTAGGATTTATTTCCAGCCATGCTTTTACTCCTAAACCACCAGGATTACTATAAGTAAGCCAAGGGTCATCTTCATCTGTAAAATTTTCAATCATGCTTGTTAAAGCTGCTTGTCTAGGAATCGATGGAAGAGACCATGAGCCTGTTACATCTTCGTTTACTGTATTTGAATAAACAGCTGCAACAACATGTGCACTAAAATTAAAATTACCATTTACATCATGATATACAGTTTGATATCCATTTGCTAAATCACCTTTATATCTTTGAATGCGGCTATTATTATTAACCAGAACTGCACCAAAAGCATCACAATAATCTCTATAGTGATAATAATATGATGATGTTCCTCCAACAACAGTTACCCGCCAATAAATTACCGATGAATTAGTAGCAATATCCTGACTTACCAGCGCCCATGCAAATTCCAGGTATCTGCCTTGATATCCGCCACCGCCTAAAACACCACTATTCGCCATTTTCATATACCTCCACTTCATTAGGATTGATTCTATTAATTATTGTTTGATCATTAATATTTTGAATCAGTAAATTAACGATCGCTGCTTTATTCTTGATAACAGCTGTATTAGTTACGATACCGTCACTATCGAAGATAGTTATATATTCGCCCTGTTTATTCATGAAACCAATAATATCTGCAAGAGCCACAAATTCTACATCAGTACCAATAGAAGAAATACGAACACCTCGACCGATCTTGACCGTATCCGACCAGGTTTCATTAGAGTTGAGTGACCATTCCATTTTCTCATCACCTTTATTCAGCATTAGATTTATGATTGGACAGGCATTATCTGTATCACATTCAAATACGATCGTTATATAACCGTCTGATATTTCAAAGGTATGTTTAAATTCGGTATAGTCATTATTGCTTAAAACAAATTCATCTCCATTAATAAGCAGCTTAATATTAGCTAAATTAACCAGTTTTTTATAAACAAAAGACAAAGTATATATACCGTTAGCAACATTTACCTGCTGTTTTAAGCTATTATTTTTTAATAATAAAGCATAGCCATACTGGTTTCTAGAGCGGGTCTCTACGGTACTGTCAAGGTTATAATCGCCTTCCCAGGAACCATCATTAAAACAGCCGATACTATCTTTGATAAGATTATTTCCAGATGTTGTACTTAAAGTGTTAGTTAGACCATCCAAGCCTAGAAGCATATTTTCTACTGTTTCTTTTACTTTTGTTTCTTCACCATTGATTTCAATAGTTGAATCTTTTACCAAAGCTTCTATTTTACCTTGTTCCAGTTCTAAAGATGTATTTAAACTTGATATCTCACCTTTTATAAAATCAATATCACCGGTATAATCACTGATAGGAATCCAGCTATTATCTTTGTAGATTTTTAAAACATTAGGATAATTAGAAGTATCAAGCCATTTAATGTTATTTACAGGATTTTCAGGTTCAATATCACTAATAAAGATATTATTGATACTTTTATATTCCTCAAATGCTTTTATTATTAATTCTCCCTGTTCATTTAAATAAAAACTAGGATCAACAATTTCACCATTATTATTACGTTTACCAATTTTTATTGTTCCTAATATTAAATCAAGTTCAAACATTTCACCTTGTAACACCCCTGTAGTTATAACATTTGCATTAAAATTACCTTCTAAATCAAATGCTATGTTTTTAAAAGAGGATCCCCCATCTTCACTATAACCTAAACCACCAGACGTGAACTTCCATAATTTTGTGTACGGCTCTAAAGTAGGCGTATTCATGATTGTCCAGCCACTAGGCTTACCATCATCATTTACATCAATGACTAGATTACCACCATGCTGGCCTAATATTGTTTCACTACTATGTTTAAAAGCATTTGTTAATGTATTATACAGTTTATTTAACTTAATTTCTGTGGGACTTGATGTCTTCATTACTACATCGTTATCTAACTTCCCAACACATTCAATTTCACTGCTAAAACCACCATCTAACATTAATGTCTGCTTCATTATTACAATATTTTTATTTACAAGTTTAATTACATCACTATTTTCAATACTAGGATTACCACGCCATTTGAAAGTACAGGGCTGATAGCTAAAACCGTTGACTTTTAAAAAGATTTTATTAAGTAATTCTTGAGTCATATATGGATTGGCAAAACTAATCCCATTACCTGATCCACATGTATATGTATGTTCCTCATCACCACTAGAAAGTGAATTAATAACAAATTCACTTTCTAAAGTCTCTTGGTAGCTGTCTTGATAAATTAACTCTTCATTAATTATTAAATTAGTATTACTATACCAATAAAACTCCAATTCACCAAAGCGATTAATTCTTGCATTACATCCCATTAAACCAGCTAAATATCCAAGTAACTCTTTACATGAAATATTTTCATAATAATGATCAATAATCAAATTTTTATACTCATCTAAATCAATTTCTGCCAATACAACATTACACTGCCTTAAAAGATCATTTAAGACATCAATAAACTTTGTTTCATCATTAAAAACAATTTCTGGTTCATATATATCATCAAATCTTTTCATAGCATCATAGCCATTCAATTTAATCAAATATTCTTCTCGAGATACTTCATTTACAATATATGTCCCTAAATCGATCCACTCAATTTCATCACTAAATTTTAAACCACTTTGAACCACTATTTTTGCCTGTTCAAAAGAAATAATCTCTTCAGGAATAAACATTTCTAATTCAAATGCATTACTACAAACATCTCCAATTGAAATCACTTCACCACTACAACTAATTTCTTCTATCTTAATACTTTTAAAATATTTACTATCAATTTCCTGATCATTAATAATAACTTTAGTTACAAACTCTCGCATTGGATAAATAATCGCATTTTTATATTCACTGCTTACATTCAACATTACTTATTCCTCCTAACGCTCTATAAATTCTATTGCAAGTCCCTGCCATAACCATTCATTAGCATCTTTATCAAAACAATAGACAGGTACCGTACGATCACTAACATAGACATTCATTGTCACATTTTTACCTGCTTTAGGATCTGGATACGTAATATCAAAAAATACAGGTTCAATTGCTTTTAATATCTTTGACATTTCACTTGTAAGCATCGGCGGGAAGGTAACGGCAAGCTTACGCTTTACCGTTATTCGATCCCTAAACATATCACCTAGTACATTTCTTCCTGAGCCCTCACTACTATCCAAATCTGATTCCTGCCATTGTAAAGAACTAGGATTAACAAACAAATCTTTTCCAATTTTTAATATTTCCATTTTTTTCACCACCTATATTAATAATGGGCTTCTACCCGTTTGCATAACTTCTCGATTATGCGCATTGATTACCTGTTTAGCCACTTGTTTTCCATCAACCTGGAAAATTGCTGTAACTGTTGTATTAGCTTGATGACTTCTCGACATAGCACTAACCATAGCGTTATAAACACCAGAACTAATTCCTGAAACTATTTGATCATTATTAGCAACAGCCGTCTTCCCATTTATTCGTCCTACTAACTCCGGCCCTGCTTCCCGTGCAATAAATAATTCACCTGTATCTACAAAACCACCATCAGCAAACCCAAACAATGATTTAATTCCGACAAATACGCTACCAATACCATTCATAGCTTTTTTAACTATACTCACTGATTTTTCAACACTTGCTTTATCTGCTTTTGATGTGATCTTTGCTTCTAATTTATTATCTTTTACGATCGTATCCATCTTATTCATTAGACCCTCAGTTTCAGCACTTACTTTATTTTCGTTATTTGCCAATCCTTCCACTAGCTGCTGACATAGTTGTAATCCTTCTGCATTACCCGCAGCGGCAAACATTTTGACATTTTCTGCTAATTTTCTTTTATTATCATCATTCATATTAGACATTGCTACATTTTTCATCAATGTTAAAGTGTCTAATCCTGCTTGTTGAGCATTATTGATTTGTTCTGTAGACATCGACCACATCTCATAACTATTTTTTAACTGTTTCTCTTCCTCTTCGCTTAATACAGCACCTTTTTCTTTAAGATTAGCTATCATTTTTTCATAACTATCACCAAAGACCATTGCCTTATTAACAGTTTCAGCATTAATAATTTCATTAGCTAACTTTATTTCTTCTTTTTCTTCATTAGCAGCTGTTAACATTCTAGTTTTACAATCTTCCCTTGCTGCTGCCAAACTTGACCATGTGCTAGTTCCTTTTTCACCAATTTCTAACATTTCTTCGGCCATTAATTGAGCTGATGCACTCATAGATCCATCTAAACCTTGTACTGCTAAGTTATAAAGATCTGCCCCCTGTTTATTAGCTTCATATGCTGATTTAGCTTTATCTAGAGTTGAACTATACTCGTTTAATCGTTCATTAGATTGCTGCATCTGTTCATTATAAGTCTCTAACATCGCTAAATCTTCATATGTAGCAGTTCCATTCTTTGATTTTTCTATTATTTCATTATATTTTTCTTTAATCTTAGATTGGTTTTCTAACTCTGTATTGTAATTATTTTGAGCCAATGCTAATTCACTTCTTAATTTAGATTCATTTTTTAAGCTTTCAACATATCCATCATAATATGCTTCTACTTTCGCTTTTCTTTCTAATTGCTTTATATTCGCTTCTATAGCCTTTTCAGTATCCATCCATTGCACTTTACCCTCTTCTGTTAATTTTACAGTTCCAGGCATCTGACTATTAATTTCTTCAATATAATATTTAACCTTTTCAAGATTACTATTATCAAAAGAACCTTCTTTATCAGTTAAACCTCTAAGACTTTCTACTAATCCTCTAACAGCACTAGCTTGTGCCTCTTGTTCTTTGGCTGATTCAATCATTGAACTTGTTTGATTTTTTATTGCTTTGGTTGTTTCTTCCAATTCTTTTCTTTTTTTTGCTTGAGCTTCAGCTATTAAATCCGTATCGATTTTTGCTTTTTTTGCACTATCACTAAATAGAGATAATGCTCCAACAACTAATCCAATTGCCCCTACTACAGCTACTAAAGGATTAGCCTTTAGAAATTCTAATGCAACATTAAAAGCCATAGTAGCTGCAGTACAAATATTAGTAGCTATAGTTTGCAAATTTATTACATTTGTATTTGATAATAAAGCATTATTTAAAACAGTATAAACATTAGCTAAAGTTGATCCTTTATCGGCCATTTTTGACATCACATTTTCAAATCCAACATTTTTTATTGTATTAAACCCTTTTGCAATATTATCTAATGTTGATCCCATATTTTTTATAGATTCATATCCTTTGCTAAATGAACTAAAGTCAAAATCAATTTTTCCAATTGATTTTGCCATATTATCTAAATTCTTAATAGATTCGCTTAATTTTTCTATACTTTTCTTTGCATCATTGGCTTTGTTTTCAATTGCAGTTATTTCTGTGCTCATATGAACACCTCCTTTATATAAATAGTTGAAAATTATAAATTAATAAGGTATTATAAAAATATAAATAATCAAGAAAGAGAGTACATGTAAAATGAAAGAATTTAAAGCTTTAAGCGGGTATAAGGTTGAAATTGATGGAGAAAATCTTTTTTTAAAAAGCAATATTCTTAAAGAAAGATGTTTTTTGCCCCATCTTGAATGGGTTCATTTAGATGATTTAAATTTTCAAGGTAGAGGAACTTTGCATATTACAACTGATGATGATGCGACTTTTAATCAGGTATATGGTAGAAAACAACAAAAGACAATGAAAGAACTTTACGAAATATTACTTCCATACACTAGAAGAATGATCGTTGATGCTGAAAATAAAAGAATCACTATTTTAAACAAAGGCAATAAAGATAAAGTTAAAAAACCTCTTAACAAAATAAATGTTAGTGAACCTTACACATACGTGAGTTTTGATGATATCAACAGCTATGAAATAATCAATGACTCACAAACAATTAATAATAATATCTTCACTAATGCAGCATCAGGAAAATATGTTGCTGGGGATTTTGGAACAATAGTTGGAATATTATCATCTTTAGGAAATGGAACATTTATTAAAAAACTTCAAATAAAACTCAATTTAAAATCTCTTGAAAAACCATATGTAATGATAAATTACATTACTCGTAAAACTGATATTGATTCCAAAATGGGATGTTTCCTTATTGATATGTTTCAATCAGATATTTCAAAATTAGAACAGATCTTAAAAAAAGACCAACAAGCTGATTCAATACCTAATCCTAAATCTTCTAATGATATTCCTTTAGATGAGTTAAAAAAACTAAAAGAATTATTAGAGTCTGATATCATAACCCAAGAAGAATTTGATGCTAAAAAGAAACAATTATTAGGATTATAATTACTCAGGATGTACTTCTGTACATTCTTTTTTTATTCCTGATATCATTTAATAATCCCATTTATATTGTAGAATAAAAATATCTAAAAGATTCACAGCATCTTATAGTATTTATTTTTATATCTTCCTAGTTTAATAATTTAATTATAATGAGGAGGTATTTTTATATGAAATTATTTCGTTCAGAAGAAAAAATACTACATGATGAGAAGAAAGCGAATTAAGAAAATTTTATGAAGATATAAATTTTACTAATTCCGAAGAAGATATGGAAATCTTAAAACAAATAAGAGCACTTTTAAAAAAGAAACCTTATATTCTTTAAAACATATAGTACCTGGTATAGATAGAGGTACATTTGATAGTATAACTAGATCTACATTTCTTGAATTTTACATTTTAAAACAATTATCTAGTAGTAGAAAAGCTATTGATACCCACGTAAAACAAAATAAAGAATTAAATAATAAGTTTGATCAGTTAATTGAAATCTTAAAGTCTAAATAGCTATCTGTATAAAAGAGGTCAATGAAATCAACTTAAAAAGGCTGGCTCTTTTTATTATGTTATCTTTTTAACATCTTATTTTTTAGATTTGAAGTATATAAATATCATAACTTTAAATTAAATAAAACAAATAATTAGTTTGATATTTACTCATGATAAACTTTAATAGTATTTCTACTGCATTACCATAATACAAAAATACTAAAGAGGAACGATGATTTCATTCCTCTACTTGTATGCATTAACCCAATTTTCCATCCATACTTTTGCTTTCGCGCGTTCACGTTCAACTGTTTTTTCATGATCTTTATCTAGCTGCTCTTGATTAATAGGATAAGGTTTTGAAGTATAGGAAGCTGCTTGTTGACCAGCTTTACGACAGAATGCATTATAGATTGCGGTGCTAACTGCATCATATATATACATTCCTTGAAGCCATAGTTGATTGTTATCATGCTCATTTTTTATTTCATAAGCTTTTCGATAAACTGGGGCTAAAGTAACGTCTTGATTGTAAAACTGATCAAAGCTCATTCCAATACTTATATAAAAGGGTAATACTTCTTTGAATATTTCTGTATAAGTTTTATCTTGCGTGGAAAGTTCTTCTTCTAGAAATTGGCTTTCCACTTGATGGCGTTTTTTGAGGTATTGTCCTCAAATAGGGTATTTAGTGTATCCATTGCCATTGTACTTAATTTATTGTACATTTCATTTTTATCAGTAAATAATTCAAAAATTTCTTCTACCAATGATTTAGTAATTCTTTTATGGTGAGCAAAGAAAGCGTATTGAAATAATTTTGGTAGAATTGTCACTGGTTTTTTATCTAATTGAGCTAATACAATACCATCTGCTTCCATTTTTTCTAAGGTTTTTCTTGTATATTCAAGAGTATAGTCTACATCTTTATATGTAAAATTAATTACTTTAGCCACTGTTATTTCCTCCTAAAAATTAAGCTGTTTTTGTTTGCCAAGTTGGCGCATTTGTTGGGGTAATATATAAATTAGTTTCTAATACACTATTAACTGCCATCGCTGGTAGTCCCATAGCACTAGGTTGCCCTGTAAAAAATACAGATTTTTCTAATCCTGGATGTTTAATTTCAAACCATACAGCTTTATCTGCTTCTTTAGCTGTTTTATAAGCTTCTACTAAAGTAGCCCAAGCTTCTTCTAATTCAGTAGTGAAATTAGCTAAGAAAGCTAATGCCCCTCCTAAATCTTTTAACCCTTCTACATATGTTTTAAATTCTGTTTGACTTAAATCAGTTGTTTCTAAAGTTTCTGGAGATGGATTCATCTCAGGTACTGATTTAATTGATGGAATTTTAATATATCCTGTAGTTGGTCTTGTTCCAGCAGTAGCTTCTACTGCGTAATTTACCGTTACACCGGCTGTACTCATTGCGATTGCTGACATTTGTATGTCCTCCTTATTTAATTATTAATTTTTCATATTTTACTAGTCTTCTAATATCATTGATTTCTTTATCGTCAATCAAACCTAACTGAATTCGTAAATATCCAAACTCATTCATTTTTTCATCAATGATAGTTATAATTGTTTTAATATCATCCATTCCTAATTCATTTGAATTTGCTATTTCAAATTCAAATATTTCATTACATACATTTTCCAATTGATCAAATGTACTATATTCAGGTACTACAGCATCATTTGTTAAAACAATTGAAACAGCAGGAAACACTGATTGACTATTAGACAATTTTTGATTGGTAATCATTACTTCTGGATAAGCCTCTTTAATTTTTTGACTTACCTGATCATATATTTGCTGCTCATTATCATTCATATATAAAACACCTCCTTCATCACCATATTTACCCTTTTTGAAGTTATCTTTTAACTTCACTTACATTGTAAAACATAACTTCCTAAAAGATTCGCTCCCTTAATCAACAACTATTTTTCTAAAATCTCATCCTGTCTATTTTTTCATCCATCAAAAACATGATTATTTTTTCTAAAAAATCTAATAATTTCATCATTTATTATAATAATTCACTAATTCTTTTTGCTAAACAAAACCTTAAACATACTTTGATTGAATATATTTATAAATATTTCCAACAATAAAAGGAGATATCTAATTGATATCTCCTTTATAACTACATTTTATTTGTTTGTTCAAACAGCTTTTTTAAAATAATATTAATCTTATTCCTAATTCCGCTATCACTATAATAATATTTATTACCCACTTTTTCCATTTTCTCATGTTTATTAATTAAGGCATCATTAAGAATATTAATTTCTTCATGTTTTAAATCACTATTTTTGATAATTTTATCAATTACTAACAAACCATTTTTTATAATTTCTTTCTTTTCAGGATTATTTGATTCTGTCAATTCATTTTGCCAAGGTATATTAAGCTGTAATAAACATCTTAAAATTTCAATATCATTTTTCATAAATGATTTTCTCTACTTTCTTAATGATTCTTCTTAAATCTGAATAATATTTATTTTCACTAATATTTGAATTCTTAAATAATTGCTTTTTAGGAATTTTATTTGAAAAATGATTTAATAAAAATGTAATCTCTTCTTCTGTTAAATTATTTAATATTCCCTGGTAATAATCCAAATAATCTTTTAAAACATTATCATAATCATTCTCTAATAATTCTTCTTTTTGACTAATCAAAACATATAGCTTAATTTCTGTATCAATAAATTTTCTTTTCATTTCCCTATCCTCTCACTTTCTAATATTATTATAGTAAATTTTGTATAGAAAGATTTACTTTCTTTTTTATACCTAATCATTAAAACTGCTATTACCTCCCCTTCCATATTAGATAAACTATATTAGTTTTCTAATAAAATTCTTACATCTATATTTTACACTATTTTTAATTTTTATAATTTGACTTACCCCCTCCATAACACCGATAAAACGGTGTTATAATTAAAAAGTTAAATTTTCTCATTTTTTGATAACACAAAAAGTGTTAAAAAATAATTTAAAATCACTTTAAGTGTATATTTCGATTTTTCAATAAATATTATCCTATAATACATAAAAGAGGTGATATAGTGTCTAATATAACAGGTGAAAGAATTTCATATTTAAGATGTGAACGCAATTTAACTAGAGATCAGTTATGTAAAATTATTGGTGTAAGCAAAAGAACGATTGTTGCATATGAACAAGGAACAAGAGAACCTAGTATCAAAACTTTACGAGCGCTAATTGAGTATTTTAATGTTTCTGCTGATTATATTCTTGGCTATACAAACAAACCACTTAGATTAGATACTATCTGTAAAGAAGAAAAATCTTTTATTCTCCTCCCTAGAACAATCCAGGAATCCCAAACAAAATATAATTCTATTAATGATTATATTAGTTATATTGCTAATAAAAGAGACTAATAAAATTTGATTTTTAAAAAATAATTATATTTGAATATAATACAATCTTATTTCTCATTTTAAATATCAAAAAAGGCCCATAAAGAATACGCATCATACTCTTTATAGACCTTTTATTTTAACTTTTTAAATCAAATCTTAAACAAAATTTAATTACTATCTTTTTATATTAAGTTATCTAAATTAGCTTTTGCTTTATACGTTATTTTTAAACGATAACCTTCATTTGCTGCAATTACCCGCATTGATGTTTTAGAATCATTACTAGATGCATTTACACCAATACCATAATTACCTAAACTATTACTACGTTCATTAAAATCATTTTCAAGTGCGTTGAATTTTTCACCAGCACTATTAAAACTATTATATTCCTGGTCTCCATTTACTAATGTAATGATTTCTTTAAATAATGGATAACTGTCTTCTTTGATCTTCAATGCTTCAAAATCTTTTAAATCAGTAGTACTTTGACCGATAATTACATCATTAGTTTCACCAGATAAATCATAATTAAAATCTATTGTTATCTCATAAGTATCAGCAGTTAATTGATATGCAAGTTCGCTATAAACGTTATTTTGATCAGTTACATAAAAATTATAATCTTTATCAATTTTCATTTCACCATACTTATCAGTAATATTTTTTAAATCAGCTTCAAGCTTTTCGATTTTTTTTACGTATGTGTCACTATTAGTTACTAATTTTTCAAAATCAGATAATGTTCCAAAATAATATTTTATCTGTTCTTTTTTGATATCAACTTCTCCTAATGGTCCTAAAGTAATTGCATTTTTAGGTGTACTAACAGTACTTTCTGATGTTGCTGTTTCTTCTAAAAAACTACCAAATAATAAAGTGGAAATCATTGGTGAAAAAATCAAGAAAAGCGCTAGAATAATATACATAGTGTTAGGAAAAGCGTTTGTTCTTTTCATTGGTTGATAACCTTTTTCTAACCGATTTCCACAATGAGGACACACTTTAGCACTATTAGGAATATTTTTTTTACAATAAGGGCATTGTTTCATCTAATTAATCACCTACTCATATATATTTGACATCCAGGTTTTAAAATCTTCAACATATTCTTCTTTAGCCTGTTCTTTTTTCTTACTATCTTTAATTTCATAGTAATCTTCACTTAAATAAGTATACTCGCTAATTGTTTCACCTTTATTAACTAATTTTAAAGTTGGCGTCCAATTAAAATCTAATTCTTTGCGAATATTTTCATAAAATTCTTTTTCTTCTTGTGTAGCATCTTCACTTTTGGCAGCATCTCTAAATGCTTTAATGTTTAAATAATAAAGATATGTACCCTCATTTTCTTCTAAATAAGATGTTAAAATCGGTTCAAATTCTCTGCAGTCTCCACAATCAGGTCGTCCAATATACAATACAAATAGTTCATTGCTACTTAACTTTGTTTGCAATTGATCATATGTTAGCTCATGTATTCCTGAAAGTGACGAATCTTTTTCAATATGATCAGTGGATGCTTGCTGGCATCCACTGATCATCAATATACATAAAATTAAGATAAAAAGTTTTTTCATTACTTAATTAAAGATTCTCCAGACATTTCTACAGGAATTTCTAATCCTAATAATTGTAAGATCGTAGGAGCTAAATCTCCTAGCTTACCACCTTCTTTTAATTCTAAATGAGAGTTTGTTAAAATCAAAGGTACTTCATTAGTTGTATGTGCAGTAAATGGGTTATTATCTTCATCTAATAACATTTCACTATTACCATGATCTGCTGTAATTAACATTGTTCCTCCTAGTTCAAGAACTTTGTCATATACTTCTCCAACACATTCATCAACTACACTAACAGCTTTTATCGCAGCTGGAATAATTCCCGTATGTCCAACCATATCACAGTTAGCAAAGTTGACAATTACAACATCATGAATATCTTTATCTAATTCTTCAATCAATTTATCTTTTACTTCATAAGCAGACATTTCTGGCTGTAAATCATACGTAGCTACTTTTGGAGAATTTACAAGTACACGTGTAGCTCCTTCAATTTCTTTATCAACACCACCATCAAAGAAGAATGTAACATGAGCATATTTTTCAGTTTCCGCAATTCTCAATTGTTTTAAGCCTTTTGCTGATAAATAATCACCTAAAGTATTTGTTAACTCTGGCAATGCAAAAGCAATTGAACCATTTACACTATCAGCATATTTCATCATACATACAAATGTTAAATTCTTAGGAACATTATTAAAAGTATAATCATAGAAACCATCATTAGTCATTACTGTTGATAATTGAATTGCTCGATCTGGTCTAAAGTTAGCAAAGATAATTGAATCCCCATCACAAACTTGACCATCAACATTTTTGTTATAACCTGGAATTACAAATTCATCATATGTTTCTTTAGCATATGAATCTTTTACATACTGCACAGGACAGTCAAAGCTTTCACCTTTATGATTAACAATTGCATCAAAAGCTAATTCAACACGATCAAATCTCTTATCACGATCCATCGCATAATATCTTCCTGATATCGTTGCAATTTCACCAACACCGATTTCTTTAATTTTATCAGCTAATTCTTGTACAAAATCAGCTCCACTATCAGGTGCTACATCACGCCCATCCAAAAAGGCATGTACATATACTTTATCTAACCCTTCATTTTTAGCTAATTTTAATAAAGCATAAATATGTTCATTTGATGAGTGAACACCACCATTTGATAACAATCCCCAAATATGTAATTTAGTATTATTTTCTTTAGCGTTATTAATTGCTTTTAAAAATTCAGTATTTTTATAAAATTCTCCATCTTCAACAGCTTTATTGATTAATGTTAAAGATTGATAAACTGTTCTACCAGCACCAATATTTAAATGTCCAACTTCACTATTTCCCATTTGTCCATCAGGTAATCCAACTGGCATTCCAGAAGCCTTAATTCTAGTTGTTGGATAAATCATCATTAAATCATCTATATTTGGTGTATTGGCAAGTTTTACTGCATTACCATCAATTCTGTCACTTAATCCGTATCCATCTAAGATACATAAAACAATTGGTCTTTTTTTCATTATTTTAATCCTCCGTTTTCATGAAACATTATAACTTGTTTACATATAATAATCAAATATGAAAGCTTTTAAAAATAAAAAAATTAGTACTTTTTATAATACTAATTTTATTTTTTCTTCTTTTTAGGAGTCGTTATAATATACATTCCAATAAAACATAAGATCAAAGGCCAGTATCCTTTAATATAATAAGCTATTGTTGCTACAATTCCTTGAAAATCTTTAGTCCTGTCCATTGTTAAAATCATTCCTAAAAAAACTAAAATAATCCCCGCATTTTTTCGAAAATCCATTTTCATCACCACTATCATCATAACAAAAGCAGTATTACGAATTTGTCGATTGACGAATAGAAATTGACTATTCATTTCATCATAAATAACAAGTATGAATTCCAAGAAATCATTCATTAGTTTTATTTAATGATTTATTTTCATTCATCTCAGATTCTAAAATACAAATTTGACAGCAGATGTCATGTTTTATTTGTTATAATATAGCTGTAAAATAACTTTGGAGGAAAAATATGGATAAAAAATTTATAAATTTAACGAATAATTATTATTTTTGTTGTAAAAGATTTCAATTAAAAGAATCTGTAAAAAGACAAAAATTCATTATTCATAAATCCGAAAAAAACTTTTTTAAATATAATTCATTCATTTCTAACTACGTTGAACAGATACTAGGTTATGTAATCAAAACAGCCTTGAAAAAATTTAATTCATTGAGGATAATCATATGCACTTTAAAAATGTAAAAGGAATTTTGTCTTCATCAAATAATATGAACTTATATCGCGGCTGCTTACACGGCTGTATATATTGCGACTCCAGAAGTAAATGCTATCATATGGAACATGATTTTGAGGACATTGAAATCAAAGCGAATGCCATTGAGCTATTAGAAAATACCCTTAAACGAAAACGAAAAAAATGTATGTTGAGTACAGGAGCTATGACAGACCCATATATTCCTCTTGAAAATGAAATCAAAAATGTTCGAAAAGCGTTATTACTTACATATCAATATGGCTTTGGGTTTACTTTAATAACTAAATCAGATCTAGTCCTACGTGATTTAGATTTATTGAAAGCTATTAATGAAAAGACCAAATGTGTCGTACAGATGACATTAACAACTTATGATGAAGATTTATGCAAAAAAATCGAACCAAATGTAAGTACAACCAAAAAACGCGTTGTCGCTTTAAAGAAGCTGCATGAAGCAGGAATTCCTACTGTCGTTTGGCTTTGTCCGATTCTTCCTTTTATCAATGATACAGAAGAAAATATTAGAGGTATTTTAGAAAATTGTATTGAAGCCAAGGTCACTGGTATTATCTGTTTTGAAATGGGAGTAACACTTCGTGAAGGTAATCGGGAATATTTTTATAAGCAGTTAGATCGGTTATTTCCACAGATGAAAGAAAAATATATTCGAACTTATGGTATGCAATATCAACTAAGCAGTCCCAATAATCAAAAATTAATGAAATTATTTCATCAATTATGTAAAAACAATGGCATAATGCATGATAATAAACAAATATTTACCTACTTAAACAAATTCGAAAATAAAAATAATATTCAGTTGAACTTATTTGATCAACTATAAAATGTGGTACGAATATAAAAACAGTGTGTAACATTTTCTTAAATACACACTGTTTTATTATAATTTTAGTTTTTTATCAGTTTTTAATCTTTCTTTTTTTCTTTAAGTAATTTATCTTTTTCTTTGATCATATAACTTAATTCTTTTCCATATAAAACAAAAGACAATAACATTAAAGCACTGCTAGTAATAATCATAATTGAACTAACTATAGTATCAGGAATGTGCAAACCAATCAAAATAATCACAACAACATAAAAATATGCCGTTGCAATCTTTCCCCACCAGGAAGCTCCTTTGATTTTCAAACCATAATCATATAAATATAAACCCACAATTCCTAGCATTCCATCCTTTAAAACTATAATGATCAATACAATCCAGGCAAGTGGATAATTGAATAATAATGTCACTGCAATTGTAAATTGTGTCAATTTATCAGCAATCGGATCAATCAGCTTACCAAAATCAGTAACCATATCATATTTTCTCGCAATAAAACCATCAAAAAAATCACTTAATCCAGATAATACTAAAACCAATGCAGCAATCACATAATGATATTCATACTCCGATTTGAAATATACATATAAAAATACTGGAATTAATAAAATTCTAAAAAAACATAAACAATTTGGTATATTAAATAAGTTCTCTTTATTTTTCATATCCATAAAATACCTCTTTTAGCTTATTATAATTCCCTTCTGTAATAAGTCAATTTATTTTATCATTTACTATCTGCCAATAAACAAGTTATATAAAAATTATTAATGCTGTTAACTAAAATCATATTATATTTATCATAATTCTTTTTGCATCATATTATGGAGACACCATTCATCATAATATGATTTTCCAAATATTTGATAGCCCATCTTCTCATAAAATTTCTGAGCCTGCTGCTGTGCTGACAACTGTATTTTCAAATATCCTAATTCGCTTGCCTTCTTTTCCAGTTCTTGAACAACTATCCGGCCAAAACCTTTTTTTCTATAATCTTTGATCGTTGCAATACGACCTAAAATCATTGTCTTATCATCTTTAGGATACATTCTTCCTGTCGCAACAGACTGATTATTTTGATAAACAACTAAATGATAAGCAAAATCATCAATCTCATCAAATTCATTTTCAAAACCTTGTTCTTCAACAAATACACGTTGCCTGATTATTTTTGCATCACTAAAATCTGCCTTACCATAACTAATTCTATATTCTAAAAGTTCATTCATCTTTACTCCTTAAAAAATCAATAATTACATCGTATACTTTTTGTTTTTCACATTCGTTCAATATTTCATGTCGCATATTATCAAACAACATTGCATTTATGTACTGATAACCATTATTTTTAAGTAAATTAACAGCTTGATAAAAAGCTTTTTCACTAATAATACAAGGATCATCTCGACCAGAAATAAATAAAATCGGCAAAGTCGCATTAGCAAAATATGTTTTCTTTTGATACGTCTGTTGCATTAAAACAAGTAAATTATAAAATCCATTTACCGTAAATGTAAATGTACATAAAGGATCATCATTGTATTCATCAACTACTTTACCATCACTACAAATCCATTCATTTGTTTTTTGATATCCTTTATTAAAGGCTTCAAAAGATATCTTTTGCATTAAACGACTATGATACTTATCACCTTTAATGACCATATACAGTTTACAAATTACTTTGCCAATACTGCAAAAACGATTATAGCTAGGACTTCCACACACAATCAATTTGTCAATTTCCCGATCATATTTTCTAATATAATTTCTTACTATTAAAGATCCCATTGAATGTCCAAATAGATATAAAGGTAAATTTGGGTATCTATTTTTAATATACTGACTTAACATATAAACATCTTCAACAATAACTTTCGCACCATCGCTATAAAAATAACCTAGATCACTTTTATCTAAAACACTTTTACCATGACCACGATGATCGTGGATAATTACTATATATCCATGACTATTCAAATATTCAATAAAATCTAAATAACGTTCTTTGTGTTCACACATTCCATGAACAATTTGAACGATTGCTTTAGGTCTATTACAATCAGAAATAATGACTTCAAGAGCTAAATTATCATATTTTGAATTAATTTTTATTTGTTCCATATCAATACCTAATAAAATCATAATATCTAAAACAGTTTATAAGAACTGTTTTAGATAACACTATTAACGTTCTTTTATACATAAAAAATTATATACTTTTCTACTAGTAATAATTTAATATTCTTTTTTATTTCATTTGTTCAATATCCGTTTCCGTTATTTTTAATTTTCGTTTTTTTAAAATCATATTAACAAGTTCACTAGCTAACGAATATAAACATGCTGCAGTTGGTACTGCAATAACCATTCCAAAAATTCCAAAAAAATCACCAAAAACAAAAATCGAAAGAATAACCCAAATACCTGGTAATCCTACTGAATTACCAACTACTTTAGGATAGATAAAATTATCCTCCAATTGTGATAAGATCTGAAAATATATCATAAACCAAACTGCTAATAATGCATCTTTTGATAGAATTAAAATTGCTCCGATGAACATAGCTGTAATTGGCCCAAAATATGGTACAAAGGAAAATAAAGCGATGATCGTAGCAATGAGTTCTGGATAAGGAAAGCCAAATAAACGCATCGTTGTATAATATAAAATCCATAAAATAGCTGCTTCTGTTAACTGACCACTAATAAAATTAGAAAATACTTCATTTGTCTTATGGGCATACATAAAAATTATTTTAGTTATTCGATATCCAAATAAAGCCCCTATCGCCTTTCTTAATTGTCGTAAAAATGTTTCTTTATTACTCAATAAATATAATGAAAAAATAAAACCAGTAAATGCAATTCCAAATTTAGATAAAAAATCTGTTGCATTAGCCATTATTCCACCAGCACTTTTAGACAAAATATTTAATGCTTGTGAAACCATTTCCTGCCAAGGCATATTGATTAATTCTTTGACACTTCCAATATCTTCCATTCTAAAATCAATTCCAAAATAAATAAATATTTCATCTATATTATCAAATATATTTATTAAAAAAGATGAAATATTACTGATCAATGAAGTTAAACTACTAATTAAATTAGGAATAACGATACTTGCTATTACGATAATTAGTAATAAAACTAGTATTAATGTCAAAATTATCGCTAGCCCTCTTTTTTTTCGATAAAAAAAGCTTTCATTTTTACATTTCTTTTCAATTAATGCTTCTATTAATCTCATTGGCTGATTTAGAACATAAGCAATAACAATACCATAAAATAAATATTTTATCGTACCCATAAATTCTCCAACAACAGCACATATACTATTTAAATTTATCAAAAAAAATATTAAAAATACCGTAAATGTTGCTACAATTATTCCTGGTTTGATTTGTTTTTTTAAATCATCATCTAAAAAATCACGCATAAATTTCACCTCTATATGCCTTATTATAACATATTAATTTTATAATAATCCAAAGAATACAAAAATGCAGTTAAAAAACTGCATCATAAATCTTATTACTAAAATAAACTATTCCATGGCCTATCCCAATTCCAAATAATATACCTGTCATTAATCTCAATAGATTATTACTTGTATATGGCGTTAATAACTGTAAAAAACCATCAACTATCATTGGTACAATTAATAAAAAATAATGTATTTTAGGTTTATGCTTGTTTAAATAATACAAAACAAATATTATCCCCAAAACTACCTTCATCACCACGATCATTTTGACCATTTATATTTACCCCGCACTCAGGACAATATTTAGAATCATTAGAAATTTGTTTCCCGCATTTATTACAAAACACTTTCTCCCCTCCTATAATTAATCACTCACTACTATATCAATTAACATTTCTACAAGTTCATTACTAACAACATCATATTCATCGCCATTAAAACTAAAATCAACTCCATCTCTTCTTGTAGTAGGATCCAACTGCCAATCTTTACATGAGCTATGCACTTGATCAATTCCCGTATAATCCAAGAACTTTTTGACATTTCCAGCATTAATCCCACTACCTGCTAAAATTTCAATACTATTACCATAAGCATCATATAAATATTTAATCATTTCCTTACCACGAAGAGCTTTACTTTGTAATCCACTAGTTAAAATACGATCAACACCTAGCGTAATCAAAATATTCATAGATTCATCAATATCATTAACACAATCGATTGCTCGATGGAAAACTGCCGTTTTATGATATGATTTTATAATATTAACCATTTCTCTAGTTTGTGAAATATTAATATCCCCTTCTTCATTTAAACAGCCAAAAGCAATACCATCAGCTCCATTATCTAACAAAATTTCTGCATCTAGTTTCATGATTTCAAAATCTTCATCATTATAACAAAAACCAGCTCCTCTAGGTCTGACCATACAAATAACTTCTAAATCTGTATTTTCTTTTACTTTTAATAAAGTTGCTAATGATGGTGTTAAACCTCCTAAATGCAATGCACTATTCAACTCAATTCTTTTAGCGCCTCCATATTGAGCTTGTAATGCATCATAATAGCTGCCACAGCATATCTCAACTACCTTACCCATAAAATCGCCTCCATGTTTTTATTATAGCACTTTTATATTTGTATTGCTTAGAATTTGCTTTTTATTTCTATAAATGTTAAAATCTAAAAGGGTTTTATATAATATATATGCACATCACCTTTTGATATGATAGCTAGATATTTGTCTCCTAAGGGCGAAGTGGAACAAACGCCTTTTGATATGATAACTAGATGAAATTTGAATAGATTTTTTAATGTCCTCGTACCTCAGCAGGATAGAGGGTCCGCCTCCTAAGCGGAACGTCGCAGGTTCGATTCCTGTCGGGGACGCCACAAACAACGCTGAAAGCCTTGATTTTTCTAGGTTTTCAGCTTTCTTTATTTATGGCTTTCTATCTCTGCTGAAAAGAAGCATTTCTTTTTGATTTTTTAGGATTCGATTATTTATTAAGGCTTATAAGTAAAGTAGGCTTGCTAACACTTTTTTATTTTTGATGAAAAATCGCTGGATTTTTAAAAATTTGCTAACACTTTTGAAAAATTACTTTTTGAGTGTTTGCTTTAAAAGCTGTTCTTTCATCTCTGGCGATAGGGATTGTAGCAATTCCAACAATGCCATATCACTGTCCGTCAAGCCTGTATCTTGCTTTTGAGTGTCTGTATCATCATTGAGTGTAGAATAAAACTCTTTATCCATCTTCTGTGCATTGAAACGTCTGTCCTCGTCAATGATTTCAGAATAAACGTCCGTAACCATTTCTGCTTCTGCATGACCTGTATCACCCTGTACGGATTTTACATCACCGTTTGTCATTTTGAGTTTGTACCCTGTACTTAAATGACGTAAGCTGTGGAAAACAACAATTTCATAATCGTTTTCCTCGCATAGCTTTTGAAACCTATCTCTGACAATGCGGCTTTCTACAGGATTTCCATTGTCTAATGCAATAACAAGGTTATAATCGTTATATGCACTTCCGAGAAATTCTTTTAATTCCTGTTGGTCTTTTTTGTACTGCACTAATAATTCAGCAACAGTTTTTGGTAGCCAAACAGTTCTATTACTTGTTTCAGTTTTAGGTGCTTTTAAAACAAGCCTTGTGGTACATTGTGGTTTCTGTGTTGGAAAAATCTTAATAATATCTTTTTCTTTCAATTTCTGCATTTACTCTTGAAAGCTCTTTGTTGATGATTACCTTTGCGTTATTTGTAGCAATGGTGTTGATATGCAAATTATTTTGACTCAAAAAACTACTGTTTATGCATTCGTAAATTAGTTAAAATTAAATATAACTAATTTAATTTGATAATATTTTATTCAAATTATTTTATGCCGAGAAAACTTATTTATAGTGGATATTCCTAAGTTATACTTTTTCATAAGCAAAATCTTCTTGATTTTGCTTGGTTTTAACGGTTCTTAGGAATTTGGCTCCACTGTAAATAAGGAAATTGGAATAAATTAATTTGATTGTTTGTGCCATTATATTTTGCTATTTTTTACTAATTAGCTCATATCTTTTACTTCTGTTATCCAAT
>NZ_JMLH01000048.1 GCF_000686665.1 Thomasclavelia saccharogumia DSM 17460
GCCTTATTAGAAGCGACATGGAATAGAGAAGAAGAATTAGTAGCCAAGTATATCGAAGAAGCGCATTTGGATACAGCGATACTAACATATAATAATGAAAATGCCTTAGCATATACGATTTCGATCGCATATATATATGCAAGGAATCATTATACGATAATAAGAGAGATGCCAAGCGGTAAAGGGTATGCAGATATGGTGTTTATTCCTAAAGATGATAAACCAGCAATGATAGTAGAATTGAAGTGGGATCAGGAAGCAGAAACAGCTATTAATCAAATCAAAGAGAAGAAATATTATTATGGATTAGAGAAATATTTAGATGATCTAATATTAGTAGGAATCAGTTATGATAAGAAGACTAAAGAACATAGCTGTATAATTGAAAAATATGAAAAGGATAAACTTTTAGAATAGGTTATCCTTTTCATTTTATAAAAAATTAAGCAAATTCTTTTTTTAGACGTTTTAATGATTCAAGTAGAATATTAGTAGGACAGGCAATATTGATTCTTTCAAAACCTTTGCCTTCTTCACCAAAAAGATAGCCCTCATCTAAATACAAATTAGCGTTGATCATTTTCTTTTCTAGTTCATGATGATCATAACCTAAATTTCTAAAATCTAGCCACGCTAGATAAGTACCTTGTAAAGGATATACCTTAATTTGTGGGAGGTTTTGATTAATATAGTCAACTAGTAATTGATAATTTTTATTAATTAACTTTTTAAATTCTTCCAGCCAGGTTTCACCTTTATCATAAGCTAAAATCGTAGTTTCATAAGCTATTGTATTTAAGCTGTGAAAGCATCTTTTTTCTTGTTGTAAAATAAATTTACTTTTTAAATCAGGGTCTTTAATAATAATATTTGAAGCCTGCATACCTGCTAGATTAAAACTTTTACTAGGTGCAGTACATGTAATAGTTCTATTGGCAATTTCGTCATTTAAAGCAGCAATAGGGAAGTGTATATGACCTGGCATGATCAAATCTTCATGAATTTCATCACTAACAAGGATAAGATCATTATCTAGACATATTTTAGCAATTTTTTCTAATTCTTCCTTTTGCCAGACACGACCAACTGGATTATGAGGATTACATAAAATCATCATTTTATTTTCTGACTTTTGAGCTAACAATGAAAATTTTTTAAAGTCAATAGTATAATTGGTATTTTGATCAATTAATGGACATTTTACAATTTTCCGATTATTTGTTTTGATGGCCTGATAAAAAGGATAATAAACAGGCGTAAACACAATTACACCATCATTTTCATTTGTATAGGCATTTACAGCGTCAAATAACGCTGGTACAATACCGTTTGAAATAACGATCCATTCTTTTTTTATTTTATAATTATGTCTTTTTTCCATCCAGTTTATTACTGATTGATAGTATTTATCAGTTGGATCTGTATATCCTAAAACAACATCATTTTTTAAAAATTCAATTAAACCATTTTTTATTTCTGGAGCTAATGAGATATCAGCATCTGCTACAGATAATGGGACAATATTATCAGGAATGACAGAATTTTTTTCTTTCATTAGATTCCATTTACTAGAACCTTTTTCACTACGATCAATTAATCTTTCAAAATCATATTTCATCTATTTACCTCCATATAATTAAATACTTTAAAAAAGTATTTACTTAATATTTCATCTTGTAAATACTTTAATATAACCATTTTAGACATATTTCTGTTATCGGGGATGTTTTCTTTCTTTTAAGACAGTAAATAACAGCCATATTCCTAGTCCTACCGCAGTAATATAACCGATAAAACCTAAAGCCGGAATTCCAAAAACTTTAGGCGTCATTTGCGTAGTACATAAAAGACTGCTAGCCATTAATAATCCAGCACTAACAATACCAACGATCAATTTATTAACCATATGATTAACAGATTTCAACGGAACACTAGAATCCATAATATTCAAATTAACTTTCAAACGCCCTTTTTTTACCATATTAACAACTTCAGATAATTGAATAGGAAGATCAACAGTATATTTTAAAGCATCATAAGTTTTTTTACTTGTAGATGTTAATTCTTTTTTTAAATCGAAATGACTAAACATATGTTTAGTCACATGATTAGCAGCAATTTCAATAATACTGATATGAGGATCTATTAACATAACAGTACTTTCAATAGTAACTAATCCGCGTGCCAGCATACTAATTCCTTTAGGCATTGAAATACGATGTTTATGAGCAATTGTAAATATTTCCTGAATAGCTTCTCCTAAATTAATATCGTTTAAATTAGCATTTATATAATGATGCATAAAAGTTTCAATATCATCATAAAACAAAGTGTAATCGATACGATTATCATGATTACCTAAAGTTAAAATAACATCTACTAATTTTTGGGTATCACTGTTGCCAATAGCCATGACAGCACTTTTCATTAAAGCTTTATCTTCTGGTTTTAATATTCCCATCATCCCAAAATCAATCCAAATAATTTGGCCATCTCTAATTCTAAGATTACCAGGGTGAGGATCAGCATGAAAGAATCCATCATCAACAATTTGTTTAATATAATTTTCAGCTAATTTAGCAGCTATTTCTTTACGCTGGTAACCATTATTTAAAAGCTGTTCAAATTGGTCGATTTCAAAACCATCTATGTATTCCATTACTAAAATCTTACTAGTTGTATAATCGGTCTCGATAATAGGAGTACCAATACAGGCAATGTCTTTATTTAAATCTGTAAAACGTTTTGCAAATCGTGCTTCATTTAAAAAATCCATTTCTTCTTTAGCTGTATACCAAAATTCATCTAAAACAATATTTAAATCAACTACATTTCCTAAAGCTTCGTTGATCTTAAGCAATTTAACAGCACGGCGAATCAATGAAATATCTTGCTCCATCGTCTCATAAATGTTAGGTCTTTGAACTTTTACAACAATAGCTTTACCATTTTTTAAAGTAGCCTTGTGTACTTGAGCAATTGAAGCACTTCCTAAAGGATTTTCATCAAACTCCGAAAATATTTCTTCTAGTGCACACCCATATTCGTTTTCAATTACATTTCGAATCGTTTCAATATCAAGAGGGGCAACATTATCGCGTAATTTGATCAACTCTTTACAATAACGCTGTGAAAACATGTCTTGTCGAGAAGACATGATTTGTCCGATTTTTACAAAAGTAGGACCTAGATCTTCTAGAATGATTCTAAATTTGACAGGATCGATTCCTTTAGTAAGATGATGCTTTTTTAAAATACTAATAATTTGAATAAGTCGTCGTTTACTGCTTAAATTTTTTTGATCATTATTTGTTTGTACCATTTTGTAATTCTTCAATTTTTGCTTTCAAAATTTCTAAATCTTCAGGACTAGCCTTTTCTAAATCTTCACTGATTTTTTCTACTGATGTAGTTTTTTCCCTTTTTTTAGAAAGATTATGTTTTAATTCTTCATTTAAAGCTTTACCTTGTTCAACTGTTATTTCACCTTTTTCAACTAATTCATCAACAACTTCTTTAGACTTTTCAATTGTCAAAGCAGCAGCTCCAATTCCTGCTAAAAATACTTTTTTTAAATCATCACTAAAATTATTCATAATAAATACTTCCTTTCATTATTAACTATTCTTATTTTAACACTTTTTATTATAATACTTAATTAATTTTTAATAATAATTTATTATTTTTAAAAATATTAAGTGTGATTATCTGTATAATGATAAAATAGAATCAATTTTGAATATATTTTTAAATAATAGTATAATAAAAGAATCAAAAATAAAAATTAAATGGGTATATTATATAGTAGGATGAGAGGTGATTAAAATGTTGATTAAACAAAAATGGGATAAAGTAATATTGGAGCTATGTATCATAGTTTATATTGTAACTTCTTTGATTGGTTTTTATTTTAATTATATAAATAATGATTTAACAGCCTTTTTTATGGGATTTGTAGCTTTGATTACACCACTATTGTTGCCATTTATATTTTATTTATTTAAATTAAAAGCTACAAAAACAATTTATATCATTAATATTATATTTATGTATTTTGCATCACTGATTGGAAGCTGTTTTAATGGGTACGATTTACCATTTTTTGATAAAATTTTGCATTTTTCAAGTGGGATATTTGCTTCTCTATTAGCTGTTATTCTTTTTTATATAATAAAAAAAGAAAAAAAGATCGTAGAGCATCAAGAATACAAAATATTTATATTATTTGTTTTTAATACTAATCTTGCAATTGCAATGTTATGGGAATTATTTGAATATATGATGTTGATCTTGTTTAATAATGATTGTATTAATCATTATAAGACTGGTGTACATGATTCAATGACTGACATGCTTTGTGCATTAGTGGCAGGGATAATAATAATTTTTATGATCAAACGATCTTACCAGCAGAAAAAAAAGTATTTTTTATTACAGTTATGTGATGATTTTTATGATCAAAATTTTAATTAAAAGCATATCGATTGAAGCGATTATAAGTAGTGTGCTAGAATGCTGCCTAAGGATGTGAAATGATGAAAATTCAAAAAAGAAATGGTTTATATCAAGAATATGATAAAAATAAAATAAAACTAGCTATTCAAAAAGCTTTTAATAGTCTTGATCAAATTATTGGTAAAACTGATTTAGATAAGATTATTGAGGAAGTTGAAAAAGATCTAGCTGATCAAATTAATGTTGAAATGATTCAAGACAAAGTAGAAGAGGCATTAATGAAACAAGGATATCTTCAAGCAGCAAAAGCATATATTTTATATCGTCAAAAACATAGTGAGCAACGAGATATCATAAATGAATTAATTGCTTTAATAAAAGATGAAGGATTAATAGAAATTTTTAATGCAATTCAAAAAGATTATCCTGATAAAGAATACTCTTTACAATTATTATTAGCAAAATTTAAATCTTTTTATAAAGAAGAGATGAATTTTCAAGAAGCTTTAACAATGTTGATAAAGGCAGCAAATGAATTAACTAGTAAAGAAGCTCCAAAATGGGAAATGATATCGACACGTTTTTTAAGTTATGATATATATCAAAGAGTAGATAAAAAAATGAAAGAATATAATATTACTGCTTTTTATGATAAAATTAAATTTTTAACTAAACAAGGCTACTATGGTTCATATATTTTAGAACATTACTCCCAATATGAAATTGAAGAATTGAGTAATTATTTAGAAGATGAACGTGATAAATTGTTTACATATAGTGGTTTAGAGTTGATCATGAAACGCTATCTAATCCAAAATCATCAACGTGAAATCTTAGAAAAACCCCAAGAGATGTTTATGTTGATTGCGATGCATTTAGCTTTAAAAGAAAAAGATAAAGTTAAATGGGCTAGAGAAATTTATGATATTTTAAGTACATTGAAAGTAACGATGGCAACTCCAACAATGTCCAATGCCAGGAAACCATTTCACCAAATGAGCTCGTGTTTTATTGATACAGTTGATGATTCATTAGCAGGGATATATAAAAGTGTTGATAATTTTGCCAAGGTATCTAAAAACGGTGGCGGGATGGGTCTTTATTTTGGAAAAGTTCGTGCAAATGGCAGCAGTATTCGTGGATTTGAAGGTGCTGCTGGTGGGGTGATTCGCTGGCTCAAATTAGTTAATGATACTGCAGTTGCAGTAGATCAATTAGGTGTAAGACAAGGTGCTGCTGCAGTATATCTAGATGTTTGGCATAAAGATCTACCAGAATTTTTACAGCTTCGGACTAATAATGGTGATGATCGGATGAAAGCACATGATATTTTTCCAGCTGTTTGTTACCCTGATTTGTTTTGGAAATTAGCTAAAAATGATCTAGCTGCGCCTTGGTATATGATGTGTCCGCATGAGATTTATGAAGCTAAAGGATATTATTTAGAAGATTATTATGGTGAAGTTTGGGAACAAAAGTATTATGAATGTGTTGCGGATAAACGAATTTCAAAACGCGTGATGACAGTTAAAGAAGTTGTAAGATTAATTATTAAATCTTTAGTAGAGACGGGGACACCATTTACATTTAATCGTGATCATGTAAATAAAATGAATCCTAATAGTCATCAAGGGATTATTTATTGTAGTAATTTATGTACAGAAATAGCGCAAAATATGAAAGCAATGGAAATTTTGCCTTATGAAGAAATTAAAGTTGATCAAGAAACAATAATAGTTGAAAAAACTAAACCTGGAGATTTTGTGGTTTGTAATCTTGCTTCATTAACATTAGGGCGGATCGATGTTACAAATGATGACGAATTAAAACGTATTATCAATATAGTCGTTCGAGCTTTAGATAATGTAATTGATTTAAACTATTATCCTGTTCCTTTTGCCCGAATAACTAATCAAAAATATCGACCAATTGGGTTAGGAACAAGTGGTTATCATCATATGCTGGTGAAGCAGGGAATTGCTTTTGAAAGTGATGAACATTTAAAGTTTGTTGATCATCTTTATGAAAAAATTAATTATTTGACTTTAGAAGCTTCTTGTAATCTAGCTAAGGAAAAAGGCAGCTATGAATTATTTAAAGGTAGTGACTTTGCAACCGGAGCATATTTTCAAAAACGCCAATATAATGATTTAAAATGGCAAAAGCTGCAAAAGAAGATCCAGCAGTATGGTTTAAGAAACGGCTATCTTTTAGCTATCGCTCCAACTAGTTCGACTTCAATTATTGCAGGAACTAGTGCGGCTGTAGACCCAATTATGAAAAAATATTTTATGGAAGAAAAAAAGGGCAGTATGATTATTCGCGTGGCACCAGATTTGAATATGAAAACATTTTGGCTTTATAAAAATGCTCATCATATTGATCAAAGCTGGATCATTAAAGCTGCTGGAATTCGCCAGCGTCATATCGATCAAGCGCAATCAGTTAATTTATATATGACTAATGAATTTACTTTTAGAAAATTGTTGGATCTATATCTTCAGGCTTGGCAATATGGAGTAAAAACGATCTATTATGTTCGTAGTCAATCTCTTGAAATTGAGGAGTGTGAATCATGCAGCTCATAGGAGGGTTAAAATGGAATTAAAGAAAAAAGCGTTATTTAATGCATCTGGTGATATTGATGTAAGAAAACGGCGGATGATCAATGGTAATACGACTAATTTAAATGACTTTAATAATATGAAATATGCATGGGTCAGCAGCTGGTATCGGCAGGCGATGAATAATTTTTGGATTCCTGAAGAAATCAATTTAACTCAGGATATCCAGGACTATCGAATATTAAGTGAGGCTGAAAGAACAGCATATGATAAGATTTTATCTTTTTTAGTATTTTTAGATTCTTTGCAGACTGCGAATCTTCCAAATATTGGTGAATATATTACAGCAAATGAAGTGAATCTTTGTTTAACGATCCAGGCGTTTCAAGAGGCAGTACATTCACAGAGTTATAGTTATATGCTTGATACGATTTGTTCGCCGGCTAAAAGAGATGAAATATTATATCAATGGAAATATGATGAACATTTATTAAAAAGAAATAACTTTATTGGTGAACAGTATAATGCTTTTCTTGAAAATAAAGATAGTTTTCATTTAATGAAGACGATCATGGCTAATTATATTTTAGAAGGAATATATTTTTATTCAGGATTTATGTTCTTTTATAATTTAGGACGAATGGGTAAAATGTCCGGATCAGCGCAGGAAATTCGTTATATTAATCGTGATGAAAATACGCATCTTTGGTTATTTAGAAATATTATTCTTGAATTACAAAAAGAAGAACCAGATTTGTTTACTGTAGATAAAATAAAAGAATATCGCCAAATGTTGAAACGTGGTGTCGAAGAAGAAATCTCATGGGGACAATATGTTTTAGGTAATCGAATCGAAGGATTAACTAGTGAAATGATCAGTGATTATATTCATTATTTAGGGAATTTACGCGCAGTATCATTAAATTTTGGAACACTTTATGAAGGTTATGAAAAAGAGCCTGAAACGATGAAATGGGTAAGTATTTATAGTAATGCTAATAATATCAAAACTGATTTTTTTGAAGCTAAGTCAACTGCTTATGCTAAATCTTGTGCAATTGAAGATGATTTATAGAGGTAATAAAATAGGGAAGTTTTAAAATTGTTGATTTTAAAGCTTCCTTTTTATTTTAAAGTTGATATTTTATTATTTATTTGTTTGACAAGACTAACAATCAAGCATAAGATATATGTAGTTAGGGTAAGCTAACACAAAGGAGGGATTATATGACAACAACAATAATTGTGATTATTTTAATTATCATAGGGATATTTAGCGTTAAATCATATTTAAAAAAAATTACCCGAGGATGTTGTGGTGGTGAAATAGATAGTACTGTAAAAAAAGTCAAACCGCGGGATTTAAAAAAAGAGCACTATCAATATTGTACAACAATGGAAATTAA
This sequence comes from Thomasclavelia saccharogumia DSM 17460, assembly GCF_000686665.1. Lineage (GTDB taxonomy): Bacteria > Bacillota_I > Bacilli_A > Erysipelotrichales > Coprobacillaceae > Thomasclavelia > Thomasclavelia saccharogumia. Next base: position 8,426 of record NZ_JMLH01000048.1, read on the forward strand.
GGGCATGACTTGCAGTAATTGTCAAAGACGGATCGAAAATATTTTTAATCAAATTGATGGTTATTATATGGAAGTAGATTTAGATAATCATGTAGCAACGCTTTTAACAAAACAACCTGTGACGAGTGAAACTATTAGTGATTTAGTTAAATCAGCAGGATATCGCGCAGCTAAAATAACAGAAGTTTTAAGATAGAGGAGGGGTTTTATGTATTTAGAATTAAGGGAAGTTCAAAAATATTATGGAGAGGGTGAGAACCGCATTCAAGTATTAAAAGGTGTTAATGGTAAAATTGAAAAGGGCGAGATATGTGTTATGTTAGGACCATCAGGTTCTGGTAAATCTACTTTGTTGAATCTGATTGGTGGAATTGAAACGATTGATAGTGGTAAAATAATTGTTGATAGTATTGATATTTCTACTTTATCAAAAGCTAAGTTGGGAACGTATCGACGTGATACTTTAGGATTTGTGTTTCAATTTTATCATTTAGTACCTAATCTAACGGTAAAAGAAAACATTGAAACGGGAGCATATCTAAGTAAAGATTCCTTATCTGTAGAAGAATTATTAAATAAATTAGGATTAAGCGAACATCGAAATAAATATCCTAACCAATTATCAGGAGGGCAGCAGCAAAGAACTGCGATTGGCAGAGCTTTAGCTAAAAATCCAAAATTACTATTATGTGATGAACCAACAGGAGCATTAGATTATTATACATCCAAAGATATTTTAGAATTATTAGAACAAATCAATCATGATTATGGAACGACGATTTTAATTGTTACTCATAATGATGCTATTTCTAAAATGGCTCAGAGAATATTACGTTTACATGATGGACAAATTATTTCTAACTCATTAAATTCATCAAGAATTACTGCCAAAAAATTAGAATGGTAGGTGGTAAGTGTGAAAAATCCATTAAATAAAAGTTTAAAAAAAGAATTTACTAATAATTTATCTCGTTATTTAGCTATTGCTTTAGTAATGATCGTTATGATTGCAACGATATCAGGTTTCTTTAGTGTCGCCTATAGCGTTAAAGATCTACTTAAACAAAATCAAGAAGAATGCCTTGTTGAAGATGGTCAAATTACTCTTAGTTCTCCTTTGACACAAGAAGTAATTAACAAAATTAATGAAGAACCATTAAGCATTTATGAAAATTTTTATAGTGAACAAAATATTAAAAATGATGCAACATTAAGAATTTATAAAGAACGTAAAAATATTAATCTAGCTACTATTTACCAAGGTAGAATGCCTAAAAATAATCAAGAAATTGTTTTAGACCGCTTATTTGCTATTAAAAATAATTATGAAATAAATAATACGATCACCATTAATAAAATAAAGTTAAAAGTTGTTGGATATATAAGTTTACCTGATTATAATTCATTAATTGAAGATAACAATGATTTTATGATGGATGCAATTCATTTTGGGGTAGCAATCGTAAATGATGATTTGTTTGAACGATTAAGCGGGACAAATATAAATTACACATACAGTTATCTTTTAAATAATGATGATGCTAGTGATAAAGAAAACTATGATCAATTAAATAAAATTAGAGATATTTGTCTTCAAAATGGATTCATGTTAAAAGGAATGATGACCCAGCAAATGAATCAATCAATTTCCTTTTTACCAAATGATATGGGTGGCGATATTCCCATGATGAATATGTTATTCTACATAATTTTGGTCATTTTAGCCTTTATTTTTGTTGTTATTTCTCAAGCAGTCATCGAAGACCAGGCAACTGTTATAGGTACATTATTGGCTAATGGATATACTAAATATGAGTTGATTCGTCATTATTTAGCAGTACCAATGATCATTGTTATTATTAGTGCAATTATTGGTAATATTTTGGGATACACACTAATGCCTTCATTTTTTTCAACGATGTATTATAGTAACTATTGTTTACCACCATTACAATTGAAATTTATTTACGAAACATTTATCAATACAACTATACTTCCTGTCGTTATTATTTTTGTAGTAAATTACGTGATGCTTTGGCGCAAATTAAATATTTCACCATTAAAATTTTTAAGACGAGATCTAAGTAAAAATAAAAAACGACACTATATTCATTTAAAACAAAAATCCTTTATTAAACGCTATCGTCAAAGAGTAATTCTGCAAAATAAAGGAAGTTATTTAGTTTTAATGATAGGAATTGTTTTTGCCAGTTTTTTATTAATGTTTGGCTTTTGTGTTACCCCTTCAATTGATAAATATCTTGATAATATGAATGATAGTGTAAAATCTAATTATCAATATATTTTAAAAGCTCCTGTTGAAGCTGATGGAGAAAAAATAGTTTATACTTCTTTAGAAACATATTTCAAAGCTGGTGATATTGATTTAGATGTATCGTTTTATGGTTTAGATAATAACTCAAAATATTATCCTGATATCAATTTACCAGATGCTGACGAAATCGTAATATCTTATGATTTTAGTAAAAAAGTAGGGCTAAAAAAGGGTGATATGGTTACTTTTACTAACACATATACTGATAAAGAATATAAATTAAAAGTTTATGATATTTATGATAGTCGTACGACTATTAGTGCTTATATGTCACGTAATTCATTAAATAAGTTATTAAAGCAAGATCTGGATTATTATAATTGTTATTTATCTGATAAAAAATTAAATATTAATGATGATTATATCGCAACAACTATTACAAGAGATGATGTTTTAAAAGTTGGGCAACAAATGATAGAAGCTTTCTCGCAATCAATTCCTATCATGATGGCAGCAGCAATAATTATTTATTTAGTCGTAATGTATATTTTAACGAAGCTAGTATTAGATCGAAATGCTAATTATATGTCTTTTTTAAAGGTTATGGGATATGATGATCAAGAGATTAGTAAAATTTATCTTAAAGCAACAACTTTGGTAGTTATTTTTTCATTGCTGATTAGTTTACCAATTTGTAAATATGGCTTAGAAATTATATTTATTCAAGCGATGGCTAGATTTGCTGGGTATCTTGAAATATATCTTTCCTGGTATTTATATGTAATGATATTTATTGTTGGTTTAATTACATATCTTGTTGTTAATATATTTTTAAATAAGCAGATTCAAAGAATTGATTTAGGAGAATCATTAAAAGATACAGAATAACGATTGTTATTCTGTTTTCGATATTATGGAGGGAAAAGAATGTTAGAGGATATCGAATTACCATTTGTTAAGATAAAAAATATAAATAAATATGAAAATGAATATCAGGTGGGTCAAACTGATGGTAAAGGTGTAATGTATAGTATTGATGTCTACCCTGGTATTCAAGTTATTTATAACGATTTTCATTGCTTCGAATCACCGACAGATAATTCTAAAAAGAGATGTTATCTTGAAATCAACCATTGTTTAAAAGGTAAGTTTGAATGTCAGTATGATAAAAATTATTATGCTTATTTATCTCAAGGTGATTTAGCGATTAGTTTTAATCCTATCGATAAGTTGACGCATTCATTTCCACTTGGATATTATAATGGTGTTGAAATTTTAATAGAGATCGATAAAGCTAGACATAATAAAATATTGGAAGCATTTCATATCGATATTGATACGATTGCTCAAAGATTAAAAGATAATTCTAAAGTATATATTTTTAGAGCAACAGCTCAAATTGAACATATTTGTTTGGAAATGTATGAAATAGAAGAAGAAATGAAAAGAGATTATTTAAGAATCAAAGTATTAGAGTTGTTATTATTTTTAAGTTATCATGATTTTGGAATTTTAGAAAATAAGAAGCGCTATTATCCCAAAAAACAAATTGAGATAATTAAAGCAATTAAAGCTGATCTAAGTAAAAATTTATCTGATAAATACGATTTAGAAAAATTAGTAAATAAATATAATATTAATATTCATACTTTTAGAAAAGCATTTAAAGAAATTTATGGTAAACCAATATATCAATGGTATAAAGAATATCGATTAGAGTACAGTATTGGTTTATTAGTAAATACAAATAAATCAATTATTGAAATAGCCAATGAAGTAGGTTATTGTAATCCTAGTAAATATGCAGCAGCTTTTTACCAATATACTGAAATGACACCCCAGCAATATCGTAAACTGCATCTTAAAATGGAGCAATTATAATATTTTGGAGTAGCGTTAAGTTAAATATAGCAGTATACTTTTATAAAAGTTAGCTTTAACTAACTTTTATAAGGAGGGATGATATGGCAGTATTAAAAAAATTATTTGCTTATGCCGGCAAATATAAATATTTAACAATTCTTTCCATCATATTTTCAGTAATAAGTGCAGTTATGCTGTTAATGCCTTTTATTTGGATTTGGAAAGTTATTGATGTCATTTTGGATGTATATCCAAATTATGGCCAGGGTGAAGCTGCGATTCAATATGGTTATTATGCTTTGATTTGTGCAGTAATTGGAATTTTATTATATGTTGCTGGTTTATTATGTTCGCATTTAGCCGCATTTCGAATTGCTTCAAATATGCGAAAAGCAGCTTTACACCATGTGGTATTATTACCATTAGGTTATTTTTCCAAAGAGGGTAGCGGAAAATTAAGAAAGATTATTGATGAAGCCGCAGCTTCAACAGAAACATATCTAGCTCACCAATTACCAGATATGGCGCAGTTGATAACAACTGTATGTGCTGTAATTATTTGTTTATTTATTTTTGACTGGAAGTTTGCAGTTGCATCATTGATTCCAACATTATTAGCTTTATCCAATATGTTTAAAATGGTTGGACCTGATTTGCAAGATTCAATGAAAGCATATATGGATGCATTAGAAGGAATGAGCAATGAAGCAGTAGAGTATATTCGTGGGATTCCAGTAGTAAAAACCTTCCAGCAAACTGTTTTTTCATTTGATCGTTTCCATCAGGCAATAAAAAATTATGAAAAATTTGCAATTGGTTACACCAATAAAATGCGCATACCAATGACTTTGTTTACTACTTTTATTAATAGTATTTTCATCTTTATTATCGGGGCAATGATATTACTGATTTTAAATGGTTTTAATTTAGGAAAATTAATGCCTGATTTTCTATTTTATGTGATTTTTACCCCAATAATTGCTGTAACTACAAATAAAATCATGTTTGCTAGCGAAAATACGATGTTAGCTCAAGATGGCGTAAATCGGATCGAAGGAATCATTAATGAAAAACCTTTTTCTTATTCAAAAAGTACAAATAAGATCATTAATAATGATATTGAGTTTGAACATGTTTCATTTTCATATCCAGGTAGTAGTAATGAGGTTCTTCATGATATCAATTTAAAAATAAAAAGTGGTACAACAGTTGCTTTTGTAGGAAAAAGCGGTGGTGGTAAATCAACTTTAGTTTCTTTGATTCCTAGATTTTATGATGTAACTAAAGGTAAGATCAAAATTGGTGGTATCAATGTTAAAGATTTAAGTGAAGAAGAATTGATGAATAAGATTTCATTTGTTTTTCAAGATTGTCGATTACTAAAGAAAAGCTTTAGAGATAATATCAAAATGGGATTACAAGTTAGTGAAGATAAAATCATTGAAGCTGTTGATAAAGCTCAATGTAGTGAGATAATTAAAAAGTTTGACTTAGGACTAGAGACAAAGATAGGCAGTCGAGGGGTTTATTTATCGGGTGGTGAAACACAGCGGTTAACTTTAGCTAGAGCAATTGCTAAAAATGCACCTATATTATTGCTTGATGAAGCAACAGCATATGCTGATAGTGATAATGAAATTCTGATGCAAAAAGCAATTATGGAATTAACTAATAATAAAACAACAATCATGATAGCTCATCGTTTATCAACGATCGTCAATGTTGATTGTATTTATGTTGTTGATGATGGAAGCATTGTTGAAAGTGGCAATCACGAACAATTAGTTAAAGAAAACGGACTATATGCAAAGATGTGGAAACAATATTGTCAATCTGTTGACTGGAAAGTAGGTGAAGCATCATGATAGAAAAGATTCAGGCACGTTTTGCATTGACGCGCTTAGGTGCTATAAACTTGGTTAAAGCATGTATTTCATGTATGATCTCATATTTAGCCATTGCAATGTCTATCGGTATTTTATACTATTTTACTTGTGATGTTTTAGATTTATTGTTTAACGATAAAAATATATCTTATGGAATCTATCTTATTGAATTTATTGTTGTTGTAGTGTTGATCTACGTGGCTCACTATATTCAATATAACATGACATTTTATAACACTTATAAAGAAAGTGCGAGACTACGAATAAGAGTAGCTGAAAAATTGCGCCAATTTCCGTTAATGTTTTTTTCAAAACGTGATCTTTCGGATTTAACAACAACGATTCTTTCAGATGTTACGGGAATGGAGCAGGCCTTATCACATTTTATTCCAGAGTTTTTTGGTTCAATAGCTTCTACGATCTTACTTTCATTATCAATGTTTTTCTTTGATTTTAAGATGGCATTAGCTGCTGTTTGGTGCATACCAGTATCATTTTTATTAGTCATTTTGGCTAAAAGGAAATTAAGTAATGCAGGGTTTAAAGATCGGCAAAAGCAATTAGTAAGAACTGAAAAGATTCAAGAAGGGCTGGAAACAATTAGAGACTTAAAAGCAAATCATTTTGTTGATGAATATTTAATGGAAGTTGACCAGGTAATTGATGATTGTGAAAAAAGTCAAATTAAAACAGAGTTAACAAACGCCCTATTTGTGGTAAGTTCACAATTGATTTTAAAATTAGGAATCGCAACAGTTGTAATATATGGTGTAACTTCATTAATTGATCATACGATTGATTTAAAGATTTTCATGCTCTTTTTGATCGTTGCCTCACGTCTTTATGATCCATTGAGTGCGACATTACAAAATCTAGCTGCGATAATTGGCTGTGATCCTAAAATCGATCGTCTTAATGAAATTGAAAACTATCCCCTACAAACCGGACAAGAAACATTTGATCCCACTAACTATGATATCGAGTTTAAAAATGTAAGTTTCTCATATCAAAAAGGAAAGCAGGTGCTTAAAAATATTAATTTTGTTGCAAAACAAAATGAAATAACGGCTTTGATCGGTAATAGTGGTGGCGGTAAAACAACTTGTGCTTCTTTAGCAGCTCGTTTTTATGAATTAGATCAGGGAACGATTACAATTGGAGGAATCGATATTGCGACAATTGATCCAGAAGTTTTATTATCAAAATTTTCAATCGTTTTTCAAGATGTCGTTTTATTTAATAATACGATCTTAGAAAATATTAGAATTGGAAAAAAAGATGCTACTGACGATGAAGTCAAAGAAGCAGCTCGCTTAGCGTTTTGTGATGAATTTGTAGAAACTTTACCTGATGATTATAATACAATAATTGGAGAAAATGGTTCAAAACTTTCTGGGGGACAGCGCCAAAGAATCTCAATTGCTCGAGCAATCTTAAAAAATGCACCAATTATTTTATTAGATGAGGCCAGTGCTTCATTAGATGTTGAAAGTGAAACATTTGTTCAAAAAGCTTTATCACATTTAATTACTGGGCGCACAGTTATAATGATTGCCCATAGAATGCGGACGGTTGCCAATGCTTCACAATTAGTTGTTTTAGAAGACGGACAGGTTGTTGAACAAGGAACACCAGAGCAATTAATAAAACAAAATGGTGTTTATAAAAGAATGGTTGATTTGCAAAATATGTGTAATGAATGGAAATTAAACTAGTTAGCAGCAGCATGAACTTAAGATATATATCGTGAGTTCATGTTTTTTATTAAAGATGCAAATGTGTAAAACAAGTATAGTTTTAATACTGTTGTTTTTTAGAAATCGTATATTAAAGTTATACACTAAGCAATTATGATTATAAGCAGTAAATCTTTTGTTTTCGATGCTTCCTTAAGAAATTTTATCTTCATTGATTTTTTATATTTTGTTGTAGTAAATTCTATGATGAAGATATTATAATAAGATATAATAATTTTTATTTTTAAAGTTTTTTATGTTGAGGAGCTGCTTTATATGAAGGAAAGGTTAAAGAAAATTATTATTGATTTTAATTCTAATAAAATTAATAGAAATATTTTAATATGGTATATCTGTTCATTTGGTCTTGTTTTTTTGTACTGTTTGATAAATCATAAATTAGATTTTCGTGTTTATTTTCACCCATTAATTAGTATCTTTATAAACATCTTGCTTATAATAAATTTATTGATTTTACCATCTATTTTTATAATAATTGATATTTTAAAAGAAGAAAGATCAATCATTAAAATAATATTAAAGATCATTATAACAGGAACTGGGTTTAGTATAATTACGATTATCATCCTTTTTTCTTTTTCTATTTTTAATAAAGCGATATTTAATATTGATACGACGAAAATTGAATTTAATAATGATAAAATATATGTTGAATATAGGGTTTGGCTTGAAAGTAGTAATCATGTAGATGTATATGAAACAGATAAAATATTTTTTGTTAGAAAGGTTAATAGCTATAAATTATAGAGATCTAGTTATATATAATTAAGTTTTGATTGGATCTGATAATTGGAATAGGTTGTTTTTATTATTATTGTTGTTGATTAGTGAAGAAAGAAAAATAATGAAGCTGAGTTTGAATGTATAATCAAGAATAAATTATTATTTAAAATGATTCTTATCATATAACGTGATATAATTCTGATAAATAAAATAGAAACAGGAGTTAATTATGATTGATTGTATTGTTGTGGGAATTGGTGGTTTTATAGGTGCCGTGTGCAGGTATTTGATTGCGTTGATTCCAATAAAAGAAGGGTGTATATTTCCAATAAGAACTTTTATGATAAATATTTTTGGTTCTTTTATTATTGGAATCATTGCTGCCTTGGCAGTAAAGAACAATTCGTTGAATCCAAAAATTATTTTATTTTTAAAAGTTGGGATTTGTGGCGGTTTTACAACATTTTCTTCTTTTGCCTTGGAAACAAGTAATTTAATGAAAAGTGGAAAAGTTAGTGTAGCATTATTATATGCTGTGTTAAGTATGATTGCTGGTGTAATTGCAGTCATTGCAGGAGAGGAAATAGTTAAATAAATTTTTTATTCAAGTATTGAAAAGCAGTTGAACAAAATGATTCTAATAAAAGTTTTATATAATAATAATAGTAGAAAAAGGGAGTATTAATTTAAAAATTAATACTCCCTTTTTGTCATTATTTATAATTTCTTTAATTTTTACGAATTAAATTACTAATATATGGTTGTTTTCCTGAAAGAACTTCATCATAAAAATTTTGCTTCCAGTCAATATAATCAATACTATTTTCTAATTCTTTAATAGATTTTTCTAGTTCTTCTCTTTTTTTGGCTAACATTTTTTTACGAAGCAGAATAGTTGCTTCTCCTTGTAAACATAGATCTAGATAATCTTTCATCTCTTGAATGCTTAGACCACATTTTTTTAAACATGTTAGATCTTTGATCCATTTTACATCGTGTTCATCAAAAATACGGCGATTATTTGTATCACGTTTTACATTGGGCACTAGCCCTTCATTACAATAATATTTTAAAGTCTGGTAAGTCATATCAAGTTTTCTGCATACTTGCATCATCGTATAAATTTTAATCATCTCCTAAAAAATAAAAACTATCGGTAGTAATAATCGTAAACAACGACCGGTTATCATAACCGGAAATAACAACTACATTATAGCATTTACTCGATCAAATCACAAGGATGATAATAGAAGATATAAGATGTTTGGTTTATTGATTAAGATAGATATTTAATGTCCTTTAGGTGTTACTTGGAAGAAATCCTTTTCTTCAATAAGATCTGCTTTTAAAAGCTGGATAAATAAAATTCCTAATGGAATTAAAGTAAACCAAATTGCTCTTCCTAATAAATGTTTACATAGAACAGTTGAAATAATAGCGCCACTTATAAAAGTTAGTAACATTCCTAAATGAATTAAAAAACGCATACGATCATTTTTATTGTTATGGTGGTGGATCGTTTTATATAGATGTACTCCAACTTGGCGGATATGATTGGTACAAAATGTAGTAGCCATTGGAATTCCTCTTGCTTGACGAAAAGTGTTGTATTGCATTGACATAATAATATTGATTGCAACCTGACTAATTTGAAAAGGAGCAGTCTCTGGTAAAAGTCCTAAAAAGAAGATAACTATCATTTCTATTCCAATCAATAAAGTGTCCCAGCGAATTATTTTTCTTTTTTTTATTGGTGAAGGCAGTGCTTCAGAAAGAATGGTACCACCCAAATAGGCACTCATTGGTATTATATAATATAGTGCTTTTGACCATTGCTGATTACCAAGTGCCATTGACATCAATATAAAATTAGCTGTCTGGGCATTACAGAAAATACCGCCACGAATAGAATATGTAAATGCTCCTAAAAACCCTCCAACAAACATTAAAAGAAAAAATACATGACGCTTTTCACATTCTAAATATTCAAACTGTTTGTCCTTCATTTCAAATTTCCTTCCTTATATTAATAAAAATAAATCCAATGTGCATTTTAGCACAGAATAAACAATATGTTAAAAGAAAACCTGACAAAATGATTTGTATTTCATTTTATTAGGCTATATGATTTTAAATCTTTGTTTGTATGATCGTTCAAAGATATTAAGCTATTTTTTAAACTAATCAATTCAATGTCCTTAAGTATCAAAACTTGAAAAAGACTCTTTAACGTAAATTATTAGACTCGGATATCTTTAAGCATATCAATAATCTTTTCCTTCGCAGTTTTGATAACTATAAAACGATCAATGGTTATTACATTCTTGCACAGGATGGCTCTGATATTAATATTCCTTTCATGGATGATACCAAAGTACACTATGTGGATGGTCGAAAGCCATCCTGTCAATATCATATCAATGCTTTATATGACTGTCTTAATCATATTTTTTATGTTTGGAGTATTGATGCGGCAAGCAAAAAAAGTGAGCCTGATGCGTTATCTCGATTATCAATAATAAGAATTATCCTCATAATTCTATTTTTACAGCAGACCGGGGTTATGAAAACTATAATCTTTTGGCTCATTTATGCAAAAACAACCTTAAATTTGCAATCAGAGTTAAAGATATCGAAAGTAAAAACGGTATCATGACAAACTTCAAACCAGAGAAATAAAAGCTGATAAAGATAAATATGTCTTTATCCCAACAACTTCCAGATTTGACTTTCTAGGACCAACACAGAATTTTTATGAATTATCTTTTAGAATTGTACGCTTTAAAATAACAGATGATACATATGAAACAATTATTACAAATCTATCAGAAGATGAATCTCAATTTGAAGATTTTAAAGGACTATATCATTATCGCTGGAAAGAAAAGATGGCTTTTAATAAGATAAAATATACGATGGGACTTGTATATTTCTATGCGAAAAACAGGAAGCTGATACAGCAGGAAATCAATGCAACATTGTTAATGTATAACGTTTCTGAAGCAGTAATCAACATAAGACTTTATCTAAGAAATAAACTGAAAGAAAAAGAACTTGTTTCCAGAATAAAAAAATTTCTGGTCCCGCAGCGACCAGAAAGATCATTCAAACGTGCTATAAAACCCAAATCATGTAAGTCTTTAAATTATAGAACGTCCTGACATGATTTACATAGCACTTAATTTTAGAATAACAAAAATTTTTTAAGCTGTTTAATAGTTCATTTTGAGTACGTTTAAAATCACTGTTTTTAAACTCCAATTTAGAAATAACAGAAAAGATGATTGTCTTAGCTTTAACAATCACCTTTTCTTAATTCAATGATATTTAGTTTTTTCTTAACTTAATACCATTGGTATCTTTTTGTGCCTTTTGTAACGGTTTCATCAGTATTACCTGATATTTTTGTTAAATCAGATGAATTATTTGTGGTTTGATTGTAAATGTAAAATATTATGAAAATAGAAATAATTAGGATAAGAATTCCTATTAAATATTTTTTTCATTGTCATACCTCTTTTTTTATATCTTGTTTATATCAAATAATTGCCACATTGATCTATCTTTTTGGATTTGTATTGATTTTAAAGCAAGATCTATGGTGATTGTATTTTTATTGAATTTTGATAATAATAAAAGGCAAACATTGCAAAAATATTTGCCTATTAAATTGTAATATCGGTTAAACTTTTTAGATACTAAGATTATTTTATGAATATTTAATGTAGTCCAGCAATCATTTCTACTGAAGCAGGATCATCATGATAGAAGAAAGATGTTTCTTTTTGATCCATCTTATTAATCATTCTCATATCTTCGTCACTTAATTCAAAATCAAAAATATTAATGTTTTCTGCCATTCTTTCTTTTTTAACAGATTTAGCTAAAGATATGATATTTCGTTGTGCTAGCCATCTTAGAACAACTTGAGCTGTACTTTTACCATATTTATTTCCTATTTCCTGTAATATCGGATTGGTAAACATATTATTTTTTCCTTCAGCAAATGGAGCCCATGCTTCTAATTGAACCCCGTATTTTTTATTGTATTTTTGTGCATCGATCTGTTGATTGAATACATTAACTTCTACTTGATTAACAGCAGGTTTTATCTCATTATAAATTGCCATATCGACAATTCGATCAGGATAAAAATTTGATACTCCAATTGCCTTGATTTTCCCTTCTTTATATAAATCTATTAATGCTCGGTATGCACCATAATAATCACTGTATGGTTGATGAAGAAGTACTAAATCAAGGTAATCAAGCTGCATTTTTCTTAAAGACTCTTCTACAGATGCTTTGGCTTTTTCATAGCCATAATTTGTTACCCATACTTTTGTTGTAATAAATAATTCTTCTCTAGGTACTTTACTTTTTTTAATAGCATTACCGACGGCTTCTTCGTTTCCATAAGCTTGTGCAGTGTCGATCAAGCGATAGCCTACTTCAATAGCATCCAATACTGCTTGTTCACATTCTTTTAAATTACTTATTTGAAAAACTCCAAAGCCTGCTTTTGGCATCTTTAGGCCATTATTTAAAGTTATATATTCCATTTTTACTTCCTCCTATTTATTTTTAATTTTATTTCCATCATTAAAGGCGTTACCAACTTTGTTACCAATTGTTAAATAGCTTGCATGAATAGAATCAAAAATAATTGGTTTTAATTTGAATGGATCGATTTTTCCCGTTTCATCTAAAATTGATTCATCTGCACATAAGTTAATAACTTTTCCCAACAATAAATCAGTATCGCTATCATAACTGATCAATTCACATTCTAAAGCCATTGGTAATTCATCGATTAACGGTGCATCAACGAAATTGCTTTTTGTTGTATTAAATCCTGATTTTTTCAATTTATCAGGTACATTATTTGCCGAAACAAGACCTACATAATCAGATTCGATCATGGAATCTTCTGTTGCCATACTAACCGTAAATGCTTTACGATTTAAGATATTTTCTATTGTTTTATGTGCAGGATTTAAGTAAAGAGCAATCGTTGTATAATCAGCGACGCTTCCCCAGGCAGCATTCATAGCATCTGGTATACCATTTTCATCATAAGATGCGATAATAAATACTGGTTGTGGATAAATATGAGCTTTTGCTCCGAAATTTTTTCTTGTTTTCATTAATTTTTTCTCCTTTAAAAATAAATATTTTTAATTTTTATCAATCATGTTATTAAAGACGGGCAGTGCATTATAAATATATTGAATCATAGATGTATAGCTATGTGTTCCTTCATCAGCAATCTGAAAAAGTAAATTTCCTATACTTGTATCATCGCTTCTTGTTAAAGCATAAATCATAAAGTTATTTGATGTATAATTTAATTTTTGTACATATTCATTTAAATATTTTGCTGTTTCATCATTATTCATCTCATTTTCTGATATGATCCAGCAGTCTCCACTAATTGGTATAAAATATTTAAAATAGTCTAAATCCTGTAAAAATGTATACCATGTCGTGACTGCACCCATTGAAAATCCACCAAAAATTCTATGATTTCTTGAATTTTGAAATCCTTTAGCATCACCTGTCCAGCCATGCATTAAATAAAAGATGTTATATTGCGTTTTTGTATCATTTTCATCATATTCATAAGGTAAATATACATAAGCGTATTTATTCATTTGTCAATTAGCTTCATCGTAAGTATTTGTTTCATAATCTATTTTTACAATCTGTCCTTGCTTTGAACTGCTTTAAAGGTAATTGTCTGGCAAAGATCAATATGAAGTGTAGTAACTGATTGTTCTTGGCTTAAAGGTTGATCTGTTGTTTGTTTTTGATTACAGGCAGCTAATGAAAACATTAATAACGAAAAACACATTATTGTTAATTTTGTTTTTATTATTTTGTCATCTCCTTTAAGAATCGATTTACTTTTGATAATTCGAATCTATAATTTCTTTTAAAGAAATATCAGCATTTTGATACCTTGCATCAGGATCGATATCTGATATAGACATGACATTTGCCTTATGAGCACATGCAAGGCAGAATTCACATATTGAACTTTTTCTTTTAGCTATCTTATCTTGAATATAAAAATTTCCAATCGGACATACTTTTGACCAAATACCACAGCCTATACATTTATCAGTAATTTTAATTTGTTCTCCATTAATGAGTTTTGGCTGTTTTGCAAACATCTTTTTTATATTAGTATGAAAATTTTGATTTTCCTAACTTACTTTTGGAATTTTTCCGTGTCAAATGCTGGTAAAATTAGGAGGATATGAATATAGTCAACTTAACTTTCTTTCCTCTTTTTTTAGTATATGAATAAATATATTCACTTGCATCTGTGACATCTTTGAAATGTAAATTTTTTTGATGAATAATTTTGGGGGATGCTAATAAGATTGTCATCAAATTGCTTAGCAATATATAAATAATTTTCTGAGGCAATAAAATATCAGTTGTTCCTTCTAATCATGTATCTTATACTTATTTAACATCTTAACAGTTGCACAGCATTGATAGTCAATAATCTCACTGTGACCTATATTTAATTTTGAGATTTTTTCTATATCATTATCTTCTAATACAAAATTCCAAATATCCATATTTTCAATCATCCTGTCTTTATGAATTGTCTTTGGAATCGTAACAATTTCTTTTTGAATATGCCATCTCAAAATGATTTGAGCAACTGTTTTCTGATGCTTTTTTGCTACTTCCTGTAATATCGGATTGTTAAATATATCTCTTTGGCCTTCATCAAAAGGACCCCATGCTTCTACCTGACAATGGTATTTGTCCAAAAAATTTTTCATATCATCTTGTGAAAAGAAAGGGTGAAATTCTATTTGATTGATCATTGGTTTTATTTGTGAATTGATATA
>NZ_JMLH01000049.1 GCF_000686665.1 Thomasclavelia saccharogumia DSM 17460
TAAAAGATATGAGCTAATTAGTAAAAAATAGCAAAATATAATGGCACAAACAATCAAATTAATTTATTCCAATTTCCTTATTTACAGTGGAGCCAAATTCCTAAGAACCGTTAAAACCAAGCAAAATCAAGAAGATTTTGCTTATGAAAAAGTATAACTTAGGAATATCCACTATAAATAAGTTTTCTCGGCATAAAATAATTTGAATAAAATATTATCAAATTAAATTAGTTATATTTAATTTTAACTAATTTACGAATGCATAAACAGTAGTTTTTTGAGTCAAAATAATTTGCATATCAACAAAATAAAGGTGAATCATACTCTTTGTGTTCCTCCATAAAAGATTGTGAATGAGTGACAATTACTTTTTATGATGTAAGAGGTAGCTGGTCTTGCTACCCTCCCTACCTATAAATGCTATCATTTTTTTGTTTTTTAATGGAATAGTCTACTGCATCTATCAAATTCTTAGTTGTCATTTTATTACACATAATCTCTCAACACATAAAACAAACGGCAGCTTCCTTGTTCTTAGAAAGCTGCCCTCTATCATATCTCTATATTTTCATGTCATTTCAAAATACTATCGTGATAAACAATTCATTTCAATTTGAAAATAAAAATAAAACAGTTAAAAATAATTGTAGATCATTTAACTGTTTTTATTATATTTATTAATTATGTAATAATCAACTTCTAATAAACTGGTTGATCTTCTTTTGAGGCTTTTTTAATCATATGATATACAACCACATACATAACTGCTACAAATCCATAAAAAATCATGTTTGCTGTCGTACTTCCATTCATAGCACATGCATCATAGAAACCATGAAGTAAAACAGCAGAAACATATCCAAGAGTTAAATTTATTATTTTTCCTACCGTATTTCCTCGATTCTCACATAATTTTGCACGTCCATAAAACACTCCCATAAACACAGAAAAACCAAGGTGTCCTGGAATTGCAAATAAAGCACGTGGTAATACCACTGATAACCCATAGGTAAAAACATATTTGATATTTTCAAAGGCTGCAAATCCTAAAGATACACATACAGAATACACTACACCATCATACAAGTGAGAAAAATTCCAATCATTCCAGGTGCGTCGTTTCAAAAAAAACATCTTAGTACCTTCTTCTACTGCAGCAACTACAAGAAAGGCAAACACTAATATATAATACGGACTTTCTTTAGATAATGTATTATCCAATATTAGATTTCCAACCCATTCTAAAACAATCGAACACAAAGCTGCAACAATCCCATATCCAATCAAAGATCGTAATAATCTTGGTGGTTCTTTTTCAATAGTATCCTGCTTATATACATACCATAACAAAAAAATTGCTGGAATAATTGCTGCTAAGATATAGATAAAAATAATTCTACCAAACGCCATTGGCATAAAGAAAAACATATATCCATCTCCTTTACTATTTCATATACAATTAAAAATCAAGTAAGCTATTGTCAAAAAGTTTTCATAAAACAGCTTAAAATCGCATCTTTACTAGCTGTTTTTATATAACTATTTTTAAATGTGAAAACAGTATTTCCTAAACTACTAAATAAAAATAAAACATACAATTCTACTTAGTTAAAATTTGACAAACTAAAACAGCATTATTATAATATACACATGTAAATTTTGCAACAATTTGTTTATCAAAGATAATATAAAAAAGGGAGAATGTATCGTGCAAAAAGAAAATCAAAGAGTTATGCTGACAAAACAATTATTAAAAGAGAGTTTGATTTACTTAATGAAAAAAAAAGAAATCCAAAAAGTTACTGTCAGTGAGTTATGTCATAATGCTGGAATCAACCGCGTTACCTTTTATAATCACTATAATTCACCCAAAAATTTACTACAAGAAATAGAAAATGAACTTATCGATGATATTCACGATTTCATTAAGCAAAAAAATATTGATCAAAGTTATCAATTAAACAAACAAATAGAAATTATTTGTGACTATTTAAACAAAAATCGAAAAATAGCAAGATTGATTTTTCAAAATAATTCTGAAGATTCAGAGTTTATAGAAAAATTATTTTATTGTCCTAATATATGGGATGAATTAAATAAAAAATTTTCTAATCTCTATGATGAAGAAGCAAAAAATCTGTTGCTTACATTTATTATAAATGGTACATACGGGATGATTAAAAAATGGCTTTTAAGCGATATAAATAAAACACCACATGAAATTAGTAAACTTATAAATGATATTTATCTAAAAAATATCACAAATTAAATATACTAGTTAATAATCATCAAAAATCATACGACATTTTAATTTCCCTTCTTTCAAAATATAATTCATCTACTGATAAACCAGTGATCAGATATTCGCTTTCTCCGATATTGAGCCTGTATTTTATCAGTCTTACCATTATCATACAACACAATTTCCAAAATAATTTGTCCAGAAAAATTATTATATTAGATTTTTAAATAGGTCAGAACCATCTGACCTATTTATAATTTCTATGCTTTATTCCAAAAAACATTGCCTCAATCTTACTGAAGACAAAATCGGTACTTTCCTTTTCCATGACCAGATACTGGCTCAATAATGCCGTGTTTTGTCAATTCTCTCAAAAGCTCAGAAGCTCTAGATGGCCTAATACCAATCACTTTCATCACATCTGAACGTCCAAAAATTGTTTGATCTGAAAATTTTTCATAAAGCTTCAAAATATTACTTACCGTTTTGGGCTGGAAAACTTTTTCAATCTCCGCTTTTAAAATGTCAATGTCCGGTTTTATAGTTTCAATATCCGGTTTTTCTGTTTTCTTAAATGCTTCACTGATGTGCAATGTTCGGTTATAAAGCGGATGGTTCTCGTTCAACAGAAGATTGCGTAGGAAAACTTCAAGATATTCTGTTGTTTCATAAATACCATTTTTCAAATCATTGTAATTTGCTCTTACCAGTGCATTACGAAAATACCATGCATTCTTAGCAAAAATATCATTCGTTACATCAAATCCCAATGTGCGCAGATATTTGATGAAAAACACTGCTGTCGTTCTAGTATTGCCCTCACCAAATACATGAATTTGCCACAATCTAGATATAAATACTGCAAGATGATGTACAATCTCATCCATTGTAAGACTTTGGTAGGAAAACTCCCTCTCCTTAGAAAAGTCATAATCCAACGTTTTCCGCAACTCTGTAGCACTTCCGTAGAGCACGGTCGCTCCATTCAGCACCCATTCCTTCTTTGTGATGTTATAATCACGGATATGTCCTGCATGAGAATAAATGCCAGTAAACAGCTTCCTGTGAATGGAAATATACTCATTGGGCGTAAAACTAAATGCTCGCTCGGACAGTAGAGCTGCAATCCTTGCCGAAACCTTGTCGGCCTCTTCGGTGCGATCCTCAGCATCGTGGGCAGGGTTTTCTTCATAGTAGCTCTGCAAAAGTGCATTTGTTTCATCAAAGGATATCTCGCCCTCGATATTGCGAACAGCAGTACGCACCAGATATTCCGATGTCCTCAGCCCATCAACAGCCTGTAGACCAATTGCTGTATGCCACGCATAGCCTTTATCCCGTTTATCAGGCTCGGACTCTTTAATATATTCTTCAAATGGATCTTTGTTCACTCTATATCACCTCGCTATTATTCTTTTCTCTACCAGAAAACTACTATTTCCACAGATATAATCTAACTAATTTCTCCTGATCTTTAATACTGCGGAAATACGGACAAAATTTATATAGTACTAATGCTTGCTCGTGCATCCCAAAATATAAGTTCCATCAATTTTGCACCACCTTAATGCAAAATTTATTCTTGTTCCATATCGTCAATATCCTCTTCTCCTGTCTTACTGGCTTCCAATGCTTGATATTCCTGATTTAATTCTCGTAACTATTCTTCCTTGCATGATAAATACAATTTGTATTTTGAAGCAAAAATTTATGTTTCATTTTCAGGTAACATATGCTTAACTACAGATTTATTTTTGTCTGCACATAACACAATACCAATCGGTGGATTGTCTCCTTCATTCATAAGTTCTCGTTCATAATAATGAACATACATCTGCATCTACCCTAAATCCTGATGCGTCAAATCTTCAACTTTTAAAATTAAAATAAAACATTTCAAAATATAATTATAAAATACAAGATCAATTCTAAAATGACGTCCATCAAACGTTATTCTTTTCCGTCTTGTGATAAATGAAAAACCTCTGCCAAGTTCCAAAAGAAATTTCTGCAAATGTGTAATTAACGCTTGCTCTAAATCACTTTCATAAAAATCATCATTAGGCGCCAGCCCAAGAAATTCAAACACATATGGATCACGGGTAACATCTTCTAGTTTTTTCACCATTTCCAGTATCTGAATTTCTGCTGTAACTTGATCCTGATTTTTACTGGATAATACCCTTTCATAGAAGAAAGAATTTATCTGATGCTTAAGTTGTCTGTTACTCCATTGAGGTTTTTACAGCTTCCTGCATATAAAAATTCTCGTGCATTTTCATTTTCCACTCGCATCAAAAACCGATAATGAGTCCAACTCAATTCGCTACGCAATGCGTAGCCATTTAGAAACGTTAAATAAAACTACCGCATATTTTTCAAGTTTGCAACAGTAAATCCTTTCCCAAAATCTCTAGTCATTTGTTTTGATAATTCTTTCAATAACCCTGTTCTATACTACGCTTTTTCATTACCACCCTGTTCTTCAATGATTGATCTTCCTGTATTTCAATAGGCTTCAACCATTGCAAAATTAGCCGTTTAATAGACTTTATTTCTTGCTATATTTAAAATATTTTTATTTCATTATAAAAATCCTGATTCATTATAATCTCGCTTGTCCTTATTTATATTTCTGAAATCAAATACGACTATACCATCAATATCATCAATTCCCATTTCCGCTTGGAGCCATTCTAAATTTTCTCCTCTTCTATCTACAAACATTTTTAAATAATCTGGTATTCCGATTCCAGAATGCTTTATTCCATATACTCCTTGAACAGAATTATTTAGTATTTTTTCTCCGTCTGGCAATATATACTTCCTGTTAAACTGATCCAACACACTTTCAATATTGCTATAGAATAATAAATCTAACAATGACAACTTTAATGCCTTATTTACAATATCCGTATCTTGCAGTTTATGCCTTGGATATTTATACAATTCCTTATATACCTTTAATGTTGGAGATAAATAACATCCATTTTCACAATTGTCGCACCAATAAATAACAGAACTATCAATATATGGAAATTCGTCAATTTGTTTATTTATATCCACAGGTGCAGTAGAATAATACAAATATAAAGGGAAAGCGTTTTTGTGTTTTGCCGTTTTCATAAGCAGATCTATTTGATAACCATTTTTATTTCCATAAGACAATAACGGATAATTATCTCTGCCATCGGAAAGTAATTTTTTAGCCTGTACTAAAAATCTATAGGCATTATATTCTTTGCCATATCTTGGAGTTAAAATCCACCATTCCCAATCAGCACCATTGTTTGCTTCTTTATGTCTTGTAAATTCCTTATAGTATAGATTAGAACAATGCTCTGACGTATAATATAACAACCAATCCGTTAGAGATTCTTCTTTTACATTTGGTTGTTTATTTAACCAATCATAAATTTTTCTAGAGCTGTCGTGAAATACCACTATTCTTCTCCTCTCTTGTAACACAAACTTTATATGACCTCAAAATACTTTAAAGCATCTTTGATTGTTCCTACCTTTTCTGGTGTCGGATACTTCTTTAGCTGTTTTAATTTCTCTACCGCATTAGGGACATCATACATTGTTGACAAGCCTAAATCCTGCTTTACCTCTGTGCAATGTATGAAGTATGTACCTTGAAGCCGTATTTTGATTCTATGTACTCCTTAATCATCTTATAGGTAACCTGCTCTTTGGGTTTATACGCTGCGACTCTCTTGGCGATATTATCAAGTGACATTTTGCCCGTACCTTCGCCAAACTCCACTTTTTTATATTGATTACATTATCTGTTATTTGTGGGAAAGCATTATTATCGTCTCAACATGTGTCGTATGGGGAAACATATCAACTGGATACATGACATTACTGCGATATCCTAGTTTTGCAAGATACTTGATATCTCGAACCTGAGTACTTGGATCACATGAAATGTAGACAACTTTTTGAGGACTTAAAATCTTTATTGCATCCATAAATTCTTTAGTGCTCCCGCTTCGAGGTGGATCCATAATGATACAATCAACTTTTTGTTTTTGCTTAGCCAGTTTAATCATAAAAGCTGTAGCATCATCATTAACAAACTTGATATTACTAATTTTATTCATCTTAGCATTATTGATGGCATCTTTAACAGCATCTTTGTTTACCTCTACTCCAATTACCTCTTTTACTTTACTTGAAGCAATCATTCCAATCGTTCCAATTCCACAATAAGCATCAATAACAATTTCATTTCCTTTTAAATTCAATAGATTCAAAGCTTTATGATAAAGTATTTCACACTGATAATGATTGATCTGATAAAAAGATTTTGGAGAAATCTTAAACTTCAAACCACACAATTCATCAACAATAAACCCCTTACCATAAAGTACCTTTTCATCATTACCTAAAACAATACTTGTTTTTCTCTTATTAACATTTAAAACAACCGTTTTAATACTAGGAAAACTCTTTATTAACTCATTACAAAAATTCTTAGATCCTTTAAATACATTATCATTACAAACTAAAACTACCATTGTCTGATCACTAACGATTGCTCTACGAATTAAAACATGTCTTAACAATCCTTTATTTCGATTCTCATCATAAATGCTAATTCGATATCTTTTTAATAAACTTTGAATTTTCTTTATAATTAAATCACTTACTTCTTCATGTAACAAACAGCGATCATAAGGAATAATTTTATGACTATCTTCTTCATAAAAACCAAATTCATACTTTTGATTAAAAGCAATAATTATTTTATTACGATACTCATAGGGATGTTCCATCCCTAACACATCTTCTACATGATACATATCTAAACGATTGTCTTTTAAGAGTTTTTTACAATACTCTTTTTTGATATCTAATTGTTTTTGATAACTACTATTAATATATTTACAACTGCCACATTTCTTTTCTATTAAACATTTCATTTTAAAGCTCCTTTTTTAATCAACCTGTGCTTTTTACGATTAATACAAATCTTAAAGTATTTAAAAATATTTTCTGTCATTTTCATTTTTCGTACAAATAACTTATATTTACTGATAAAATATATTAGTCAAATATCCACTAATATATAAATTTTGCTTCAATATAGTTTGAACCCCTGCATTAGCACTAAAATATTAAAAACACTGCTAAATAAATTTAAAACATCTTCATGCACAAGCTATTAAATATCATCCTCATTTAAAACTTTCTTAATATATGTTGCTAACATATATGGCATTTTTTCTTCAAAAGTATCTAATTGGCACCCTAATAATTCTTTGATTTTAAGCATTCGATAATTAATAGTATTGCGATGTATATAAAGATTTTTAGCCATTTCAATTTGACTCTCATTATAAAACAAATAATAAAAAAGTGTTTTTTCTAATTCACCATGATGTTTTTGATCATAATCAATAAGCGGCTGTAACAAACGATGATACATTTCACTGAGGATTTGTTTATCTTCAATTGAAAAAAGAATTTGATATATTCCCATTTCTTCAAAAAAAACAATTGGTAATTGAAATTGTACAGCCATTGAAACCGCAGCACGAGCTCGCTTATAACTTAAAATTACTTGCCTAAGATCCATCATCTGACTTCCTATTCCTAGATAAATATATTTACCCGTTATTCTTTTTTTAGCTCTTTTATACATTTTATCAATAATTCTTTTTAAATTATCAGTATCAAGATTATTTACGACCAAAACAAAATGCCCATCAAACCAAAAAAAAGTATAGGGACTTTCAATTTTTTCAAAACATAGTTCTAATTGAAAAGCGACTTTTCTTCTTTCAATAGCATCAAATTGATCAGAATTTTCAATTCCAATTAATACTACTTGAAAATTACCATCCACATCGAATGAACCCATTAACTGTGGTCGTATTTCTTCTACCGTTTGTACAGTTGTAAACACCTCTTGAAAAAGTTTTGATATCTGCCGATCTTCTTTTTCAGAAAACAAACACCGCATACTAAAATCTTTAATCAAATCAGCCATATGAACTTCCCAAGGTGTCGTTAATAGCGGAAATTCCTGTTCATTGCAATAATCAATAATATCTTGTGATATCTCAAAAATATATTTACCAGTATTGATTATTAAACCCACACTATGATATTTAACTAAACATTTGATAAATTCTAAAAGTGCTTCTTGACTTTGAAAACCTAACCCAGTCGTTACAGCCAACTCTTTCCCCCATAATTGTTGAATTATTTTAGTATCCTCAATCATATGAACCCAACTCATTGCATTTCCACAACCCTCTTGACCAGCTAATAGTTTTAAACGGTATTGTTTTTGAGTTTGAATCAATGCATCTTCTATTGTAAATCCCATTTGTTTTTCCTCCTCTTTTCTTATTTTAGCATTATTTGTGCATAGTGCACAAATAATTATTATTTTTTTATAATCTATGTCCCTAGAATTATTAAAAGTTTATTATATAATATTATTGTATAAAAAAAAGAACATTCAGGAGGGACATTAAATGGACATTTATGGATATTTTGTAATAACTGATAATTTTGAAACTTGCCCTGCTTGGGTTCAAAGTGAAAATTATTTTAATTGCGAAAATTTTTCAAGATTTTTCAAATTTTTTAAAAAAAGATAATATTTAATTCAAAAACAAAACAGAATTTATTGATTTCTGTTTTGTTTTTTCATTCAATTATTTACTATTTCTTCGCTGCTTTCTTAAACATATATACTTTTTCTGAATCATTTTAATATAAATGTTCTTACTTTATTCATTTTGTGCTGCTGCATCTTGATAACGAATCACCTTTGCAGGAACACCACCAACTACAGCATAATCTGGTACATCTCTTGTTACAACCGCTCCCGCTCCAATAACAGCATATTCACCAATCGTTACTCCTGGACAAATAGTTACATTCATACCAATCCAAGCATTCTTTTTTATTTTTACCTTTCCATATGTATAAATAGAATGTCTTTCATTCATATCATGATTTATTGTGGCAATGCGAACACCTGGAGCAATCATTACACCATCTCCAAATTCAATTCCACCTGAAGCAGATAAAATAGCAGAGTGATTAATAAATACATTTTTACCAAATTTTACTCTATTTCCAAAATCACAAATAAACGGCGTAAGTATTCTTACATCTTTAAGATCCCTTTCAAATAATTCCTCCAAATATTTAATATAAGATGTATCATTTGGTAATACTGCATTTGCCTTTGCACAAAGTGTTCTAGCACGGATCATTTCATCACTTGCTTCTTTAAAATATTCTTCACGTACATCTGTTGGTCCCCCTTGATCCATCAAATAATAAACATACCCTTTCTCGTACTTCATTTTATATCCACCTTTCAATTATTTTTTGTGCATTGTCTACAAAGCTGCCAGTTATTGCAAGACCATCTGTAACTTTCGCTCTATGAGCTGCATTTTTAATGTCCTTTTCTGTTGATGCAAGTCCACTGGGTGCAAAAAAGATGAATTATCTTTTCAATAAAATCCAATTCTTCTAAAAACGTATACACTGCCATCAACATAGTTCCCCAATAATTAGGATATCCTAGATATATTTCATCATACTAGTCCATATTATCTGGTAAGGTGATAAGTTCTGGTCTAGCATTTATCTGTAAATCTTTTTTCGCTCTTCAATACAAATATTATATTCTTTTGTTCTATCTTAAATAAATCAGCACCTGCAATTTTTGAAATCATTTTTGCCACTTTTCAGTATTACCAATGGTTATATATTTTATAGAGCCGCCAAAATAATTTTCACCAGCTCTTGAGTAAAATGCTACAAGTTTTTTCATTCCACATTTTCTCCTTTGTCCCAAACTAATTCACCAGTTTTTAGTGCTTTTTCATAACGAGAAATTTTATATATGAGTCTAGCCATCGTTTCTTCAATTTGCTTTTTTTGCGATTTTAAAACCTCCATCTGGTTATTAAGAAGTTCTAATCTTGCCAAAATAGTATCATCACCTTGTTGAAACAACTTTACATATTCAATCATAACTTCTATTGGCAGACCAGCACTTCTCATACAAATAGCCAACTCTACCCATTTTAAATCTTCTTCTTGATAATCGCGGATTCCTCCAGATGTTCTTGTAACTTCAAGAATCATCTTTATTTGCTCATAATAGCGCAATGTATTCTGACTAATATTTCTGCTACTTCTTTAATTGTCACTATATCATCTCCTTATTTCAATCACAGTATACAACTTAGAGTTTACTCTAAGTCAAGATTTTTATGATAAATATTTATAAATCAATAATAAAAAACAAAGATACAACTAATGTAGATATCTTTGTTTTATTAGACATATAATTTAACTAGCAAAATTTTATCTTACTGAACTGCAAAAGTTAACTCCGCTTTACAAACAACCTTGCCATTTACTTTTGCAACCGCATCACCAATTCCAATTGGTCCTTTTTGTTTTGTTAAAACACATTCCATTTCTAAAACATCACCAGGTGTTACTTGCCCTTTAAATTTACATTTATTAATTCCCCCAAAGAAAGCAATCTTACCTTTATTTTCTTCCTTTGAAAGAATTGCAATACATCCTACTTGAGCTAATGCTTCAACGATCAAAACCCCCGGCATAACATGATGCTGTGGAAAATGTCCACAAAAATGCATCTCATTTACACTAACACATTTTATTCCTTTAGCCCACTGACCAGGTTTATAATCAATAATACGATCAACTAAAGCAAAAGGATAACGATGGGGATTGATTTCTTGAATTTGATTACTATTTAATTCCATTTTCTTATTCTCCATATTTCTTAAATACGATCGTAGCATTATGTCCACCAAATCCTAATGAATTTGACATAGCTACATTTACTTCTTGATCTCTACCAGTATTTGGTACAATATCTAAATCACATAGTGGATCAGGTGTTTGGTAATTAATTGTAGCAGGAATAAAACCTTCTTCTATTGCTTTTACACAAATAACGCCTTCAATTCCACCTGCAGCACCTAAACAATGCCCCGTATTTCCTTTAGTTGAAGATACCGCAACACTTTTAGCAGCTTCACCTAAAGCTGTTTTAATTGCCATAGTTTCACCTTTATCATTTAATGGCGTACTAGTACCATGGGCATTAATATAAGTTACATCTTCAGGTTTTAAATTAGCATCATTAAGGGCATTGATCATTGCTTTAGCACCACCTGAACCATCTTCTAATGGCGCTGTAATATGATGCGCATCACAACTTACACCATAGCCAACCATCTCACAATAAATATGAGCACCACGAGCTTTAGCGTGTTCTAATTCTTCAAGGACAATAATTCCGGCTCCTTCTCCCATAACAAACCCGCAACGATCAGCATCAAAAGGAATAGAAGCACGTTTAGGATCATTATTATCACAAAGAGCTTTCATTGATGAAAAGCCACCAATTCCAAGCGGAGTAATACTTGCTTCAGCTCCACCAGCTATCATTATATCTTGATATCCATCACGAATATTTCTAAAAGCATCACCAATAGCATTAGTACCACCAGCACAAGCAGTGACTGGGCATGTACATAATCCTTTAGCCCCTAACTCAATAGCAATATTACCAGCTGCTAAATTCGTAATCGACATTGGTACAAAAAATGGCGAAACTCGATCATATCCTTTTTCTAACCCTTTAGTATGATCTTTTTCAATTGTTGCAAGTCCCCCAATTCCACTTGATACTACTACCCCAAAACGATCAGCATCAATATCTTCAATATTTAAAGCAGCATCTTTAAACGCTTCTTTTGCAGCAATTACCCCAAATTGAGTAAAACGATCCATTTTACGAACTGCTTTTTTATCTAAATAATCTGCAGGATTGAAATCTTTAACCTCACCAGCAATTTTAACTCTTGTTAATTCTGTGTCATAGTTAGTAATTTCAGCAATTCCACAAACTCCATCTTTAATACTTTTCCATGTCTCATCAACATTATGACCAATAGCATTAATTGCCCCAAGTCCAGTTACTACTACTCTTCTTCTTTCCATCATCTTTCTCCTTACATTGCCATTCCGCCGTCAACATGAATAGTCTGACCAGTAATATATCTAGCATCATCACTTGCTAAGAAAACAACTGTATTAGCAATATCGCTTACTTCTCCAAAAATACCTAAAGGAATTTGTTTGGCCATACTATCTTTAACATCTTCTGGTAAAACATCTGTCATCGCTGTTTTAATAAAACCTGGTGCTACAGCGTTAACTGTAATCCCACGACTGCCTACTTCACGCGCTAAAGACATTGTCATCCCAATTATTCCCGCTTTACTAGCAGAATAGTTGACCTGTCCAGCATTTCCAGCTACACCTACTACTGAAGACATTGAAATGATTCTTCCATATCGCTGTTTCATCATGATCTTAGTAACATGTTTCATACAATTCCATGTTCCTTTTAAATTAACATCGATAACAGCATCGAAATCACTTTCTTTCATTCTCATCAATAAACCATCTTTAGTGATTCCAGCATTATTAACTAATACATCAACACGACCAAATTCTTTCATGATTTCTTTAAACATTGCTTCTGTTTCTGTAAAAGATGCAACGTTGGCTTGAACTAACATTACTGTAGTCCCAAAATCTTCAAGTTCTTTTTTTGTTGCCTCAGCAATTTCTTTATTATTACCGAAATCAACATAATTAACAACCACTTTAGCACCTTCACGAGCACAAGCTAAACAAATTTCTTTGCCAATTCCCTGGGCTCCACCAGTTACTAAAACTACTTTATCTTTTAATTTCATTTTATTCTCCTTTTAATCCAGAAATTGTTTTATTTAATGATTCTTGATCTTCAACTTGATAAGTCTTAATTTTTTTATCAATTTTACGAATAAAACCGCTCAATACCTTACCAGGACCAATTTCAATAATTGTATCTACACCATTTTCCAACATATAACGAATACTATCTTCAAAATATACTGGTGACATTACTTGTTTTTCTAACATTTCAGCAACACTTACATTTGCTTCTAATTCTTTTGCTGAACTATTAAAAATAACTGGTATTTGCATTTCATTAAAAGTTATATCTGCAAATTTTTCTTTAAGTTCTTGACTAGCTGGTGCTAATAACCTGGTGTGAAATGGACCACTTGTATTCAACGGAATTGCGCGACGAGCACCTTTTTGTAAAGCTAATTCACTTGCTTTAGTAACTGCATTAGCCTCACCACCAATAACTAATTGTCCCGGACAATTATAATTAGCTATTGATACTACCCCTAAATCACTTGCTTCTGCAACAGCTTCATCCAACAATTCACGATCCAAACCAATAATTGCAACCATTTTACTTTCCATTTCCTTTACTGCTCGTTCCATTGCTTGCCCTCTAAAACGAACTAGACTGATTGCTGTTTGATCATCTAATACTCCAGCAGCATTTAATGCTGAATATTCACCTAAACTAAGTCCCGCTACAAAATCAGGAACAATTCCATTTTCTTTTAATAACTTAGTTGCAATTACAGCAACAGTTACCATACATGGCTGCGTATTACTTGTTTTTGAAAGTTCTTCTATCGGTCCTTCAAAACACAATTTTTTTACATCAATATCCAAATCAATATTATCAAAAATATCTTTTGCGATTTGATAATTATCATAGAATGATTTACCCATTCCAACAACTTGACTGCCTTGACCAGCATATACAAATCCTATCTTTCCCATTATTCTAGTCCTTCCTTCAATTCATCCATCAACTCTTTGACTGAAATTATCTTATCATTACGATAGCCATTGCTGCCACTAAATACTAACCCTTCATCAAGATTCCCTTTAGCAGCATTGATCAAGGCTCCACTTATACAATAAGGTGTCGTCTTTATGTCACAGGGAATCAAACAATTATAACATTTTTTTACAGGTATTCTTTCATCATTTTTCAACTTTTCTGTAAGTTTTGTCATGATCGCTCTACCTGGCATTCCTACCGGTGATTTTACGATTTCAATATCTTCTTTTTTAGCATTGATAAAAGCCTGCTTATATTTAATATCGGCATCGCATTCATCAGTACAAATAAAACGGGTTGCCATTTGAACACCATCAGCTCCTAAGTCTAAAAACTCTTGGATATCTTTACTATCATAAATTCCTCCCGCTACAAAAATCGGAATTTCTTTTTTATACTTCTCTACAAATGGTTGAATTGCTTCTTTTACTTCTTCAAAGATATCGGCTAACTTAGCCGTTGTCTTATTTAAGACATCTTCTTTATGAAAACCTAAATGGCCCCCAGCTTCGCTGCCTTCGATAACTACAAAATCCGGTGCTACTTTAAATCTACGATCCCATGTCTTACAAATCAATTTTATCGCTTTACCACTTGATACGATTGGTGCAATCTTGACCTTTGTATCTTTTACAAAACTAGGTAAATTCATTGGTAAACCTGCTCCAGAAATGATGGCATCAATTTTATTTTTTACAGCTACTTCAACTAAAGCAGCATAATCAGTAATCGCAACCATAGCATTGATTGCAACCATTCCTTTACCTTTTGCAATCTCTTTAGCTTTTTTTATTTCATTAGCTAATTCACGTCTATTAGCTTCAAGCGGATTTTTCTCAAAGTCTGCTGCCCGATAACCAGGATGAGCAGTTGAAATAACACCCATCCCGCCATTTAAAGCAACATTTCCAGCTAAGTTTCCTAATGAAATTCCTACGCCCATTCCTCCTTGAATAATCGGAACCTCAAGGCACATCTCACCTATGTGTACTTTTTTCATCATTAAAACTCGCTTTCTAACTTTTTAAACTCTTGTTTACACTCATCAAACAATTCGGCAATAATTGCTGCTACAGGTTTTATTTCATCTACCATTCCAGCTACTTGTCCAGCCATTAAAGAACCTGTTTCTACATCCCCTTCTAATACGGCTCTTTTTAATGAACCTAATGTATACTTTTCAAGTTCCATCATATCAGCGCCTTCTTTTTCACGTTTGATGTATTCTTTAGCCATTTTATTTTTTATAATTCTTACTGGTGTTCCAGCAATTCTTCCAGTTACTGTTGTACTTGTATCTTTAGCATTAATAATTGCTTGTTTATAATTTTCATGAATTGGGCATTCTTCACTAGCTAGTAAACAAGTCCCTACTTGTACCCCACTAGCCCCTAGAGCATAAGCTGCTAAAAGTTGTTTTCCACTAGCGATCCCACCAGCTGCAATTACAGGTACTTTGACTGCTTCAACAACTTGAGGAACTAAAGCCATTGTCGTTAATTCGCCGATATGACCACCAGCTTCAGTACCCTCAACAATAATCGCATCGACATCATATTTTTCTAAACGTTTTGCTAAGGCAACACTTGGTACAACTGGTAACACTTTGATTCCTGCTGCTTTCCATGATTCAACATATTTACCAGGATTTCCTGCTCCTGTCGTTACAACGGGAACTTTTTCATCAATTACTAATTGTGCCATTTCATCAGCACATGGATTCATTAACATGATATTGACTCCAAATGGTTTGTCAGTTAAGCTGCGACAAATTTCAATATTCTTTTTTAAAGTTTCTGTATCCATACCACCAGCTCCGATTAATCCAAGCGCTCCGGCATTAGATACACTTGCCGCAAACTCACCAGTTGCAATATTGGCCATTCCTCCTTGAATTAAAGGATACTTTATGTTTAATAATTCATTTAATTTCATTTTTTAACTCCATTCTATTAATGTAGCGCCCCAAGTAAGGCCCCCGCCAAAACCAACACAAATAATTTTATCGCCTGGTTTTAACATCTGTTTTTCATCCATCTCTGCTAATGCTAAAGGAATACTAGCAGCAGAGGTATTTCCATATTCTTGTAAATTCATATAAAACTTATCTTCAGAAGATTTTAACTTCTTATATACATTTTTAATAATTCGATAATTAGCTTGATGACATACAACATATGCAACATCATCAAGAGTCAGATTGCTTTTCTTTAAAACTGCATTTATGCTTTCAGGAATTACTTTAACAGCAAATTTAAATACTTCCTGTCCTGCCATCGTAAGGAAATGATTTTCACTTACTTCATTAATTGCTGGTGCCTTCAAAGCATCTAAATTACCAGCAGAATTGCTGTAGCTAGCAAAAATTCCTTCCCCATTACTAATAACTAGTGCTCCTGCGCCATCACCAAACAATACACAAGTGTTTCGATCATTAAAATCAATCATCTTAGATATTTTTTCACTACCAATTACTAAAGCATATTTATCACCTAAATTTTGTAACAACGCCTGAGCTACTGTTAAAGCATAAACGAAACCGCTACAAGCTGCATTTAAATCAAAACACATTACTTCTTGATCATTTAACCCTAACTTTTCTTGAATTAAGCAAGCATTACTAGGTGTAAAATAGTCTGGTGTCATAGTTGCACAAATTATTAAACCAATTTTACTTTTATCTATATTTTTTATTGCTTTTAAAGCTGCTTGATATCCCAAATCAACACAACTTTCTTCCTTTGCAATATGTCTTTTTTTTATTCCAGTTCTAGAGACAATCCACTCATCTGATGTTTCAACCATTTTTTCAAGATTGAAATTATCAAGAACTTGTTGTGGTGCATAGTAACCAGTTGACAATATTTTTAATCCATTCATATAATCTCCTAATATTTTTCTTTGATATCCTCAAAGAAATAAACCAGCTGCTGTAATGATTTAATCAATAATTCATCATCAAGAACATGACTATCTTCACATACCCGACTAACCATTTCTTCATGAAAATCACGATGAACCTTACAAACACGATTCCCTTTAATTGTTAATTCCACCCGAATAACACGACGATCATTTTCATCTTTATGACGTTTTACATACCCTTTAGCTTCCAGCTTTTTTATCGCTGTCGTAATCGTTCCATTCGTTAAAGTTGCTTTTGAAGCAATCGTCGACATCGTCGGATTTGATAAAGAACTGATTGCATCAATAATATGCAATTCTGATAAACTTAAATCTTCAACTCCATGTCCTACCATATATTGTGCTTCAATATCTGATATTTGGTTAAATAATCTAACAAACAAATGGTTGATCAATTCTCGATTTAAAATATCGCGATTAGTCATTTGTAATTCGGCCCATTTCTCTAAATTTATTATAGCGTTTAGTTATTAATGCTGTTTTTGATAATTTCATTAATTCTTCTAAATTATTACGAAGATATATCCTTAAACGCTTATACACATATTCACGATTTTTTGTAATTCCTCCACGAGGTTCTTTGATGATCTTATCAATTATTTTCATTTCATATAAATCATCCGCTGTTAATTTCATTAACTCTGCTGCTTCATGAACACGTGTACCATCTTTATCTTTCCACAATATCGATGCAAATCCTTCTGGTGATAAAACTGAATAAACACTATTTTCCAGCATCACCATACGATCTCCGATACTTAGAGCAAGAGCTCCGCCACTTCCGCCTTCACCAATTACAACAACAATAATTGGTACTGTTAATTGTGACATTTCCATCAAATTACGAGCAATGGCTTCACCAATTCCATGTTTTTCAGCTTTAAGCCCTGGATAAGCACCAGGTGTATCAACAAAAGTGATAATAGGTCGATTAAACTTCTCAGCTTGTTTCATCAAACGCAGTGCTTTTCGATATCCTTCTGGTGAAGACATTCCAAAATTACATTTTAGATTTTCCTCTAAAGTTCGCCCTTTTAAATGCCCAACTACTGTACAAGGAATATTTTCAAACATTGCCAATCCCCCGACAATAGAGCCATCATCTTTATAAAAACGATCGCCATGTAATTCAATAAAATCATCAAAAAGATTTTCAATATATTCATACACGTTTGGTCGATCAGATTTTCTTGCAAGATAAACCCGATCATAAGCACTAATATTTTGATAAGCTTCATTTTCCAAACGAGCTTTCGTATTTTCTAGATCTTGAATTTGTAAAGTATGATCAATTTCCTGATCATCTTTTAATTTTAATAATTCTAATTCAATTTCTTTAATTTTGATTTCTTTTTCCTGCAGTGACATTATTGAACCCCCCTGCTATGCATTTTTAATAATTTAATAATTGTTTCTCGCATTTTTGAACGTTCCACTATCAAATCAATAAATCCTTGATCTTGCATAAATTCCGTTCTTTGGAATCCCTCTGGTAATTTTTGTTTGATCGTTGATTCAATTACTCGGGGACCAGCAAAACCAATTAAAGCTTTCGGCTCTCCAATAATAATATCACCTAACATTGCAAACGAAGCCGTTACACCACCCGTAGTTGGATGCGTAATATAAGAAATATACAACAATCCCGCTTCATGATGTTTAGCTAAAGCTGCACTTGTCTTAGCCATCTGCATCAAAGAAATAATCCCTTCCTGCATTCTGGCTCCCCCTGAAGTTGTAAAGATAATAATTGGACACTTACGCTTTGTAGCATGTTCAATCGCTCTTGTTATTTTCTCTCCAACAGCACCTGACATACTTCCCATCAAAAAACGTGAGTCCATTACACAAACAACAACTTTTTTTCCACCAATTTTCCCTGTAGCACAGACAACCGCTTCGTCAAGATTAGTCGTCTCTTCTAATTTTTTTAATTTTTCTTTATAACCAGGAAACATTAATGGATCATTAGATTTAATATTTTTATATAACTCTTTATATCTAGCTCCATCATATAAAAGATTTAATCGTGTATAAGCACGCATCTTTAAATGAGCTTTACATTTAGGACAAACATAATAATTTTCTTTTAAGTCTTCACTTAAAATCGATTCCCCACAATTTTCACACTTAGTGTATAAACCATCTGGTATATCAATTCTTTTTTTATCTTGTAACTTATGACGAATTGATTTGAATAAATTTAATTTTTCTTTTCGCGCTCTAAATAATTCTTCCATTTACTATCTCACCAACTTATCTAAGTTATTTTCAATAAAACTTGTATCAAAATTTCCTTTTACATATTCCCCTGTATGCAAAATCAAATACTGTAATTCTTGATTAGTATCAATACCATCAATAACCAGCTCAGCTAAAACCCTTCGCATCCTTCTAATTGCCTCTAAACGATTAGAACCATGAACAATAACTTTTGCAATCATTGAATCATAGTGTGATGATACTTTATAGCCTTGATACAAAGTTGTATCAATTCTGACTCCCAATCCGCCTGGTAAATGCACACTTTTGACAGTTCCAGGACAAGGTCTAAAGCCTTCGCGGGGATTTTCGGCATTGATTCGACACTCAATTGCATGACCATTCAAATGAATATCGCTTTGCTTATATGTTAATTTTTGATTAGCTGCAATCCTAATTTGTTCTCTGATCAAGTCTATTCCGGTAATCATTTCGGTAATTGGATGTTCTACTTGAATTCGTGTATTCATCTCAATAAAATAATAATTTCCATCTTGATCAAGAACATATTCAATTGTCCCTGCATTACGATAACCAGCTCCAACAGCTGCCTTAACAGCATCTTCTCCCATCTTTTGTCGTAATAAAGGTGTTAAAGCTTTGCTAGGTGCTTCCTCAATCATTTTTTGATTACGTCGCTGAATCGAGCAATCACGTTCCCCTAAATGAATAACATTACCATAATTATCAGCCAAGATCTGGAATTCGATATGTTTAGGATTTAAAATCAATTTTTCCAGATACATATCATCATCACCAAAGCATGCTTTAGCTTCTGCTTTAGCTGTTAAATATGCATCATCAAATTCTTCTTTGCTAAAAGCTTTTCGCATTCCACGGCCTCCGCCTCCAGCTGAAGCTTTAATTAAAACTGGGTAACCAATTCGATCAGCTGCCTTTTTAGCCTCTTCAAGACTATTGACGCTGCCATCACTTCCAGGTACAACTGGAACTCCAGCCTCGATCATCTTTTGACGAGCCATACTTTTATTTCCCATCATGTCAATAACATCACCACTTGGTCCAATAAATGTCATTCCGCATTCTTCAACTAAACGCGCAAAAGTCGAGTTTTCAGATAAAAAGCCAAAGCCCGGATGAATTGCATCACAACCTAGAGCTGTTGCAGCACTTAAAATATTTTTCATATTTAAATAACTATCCGCCGCCTTTGCCGGTCCAATACATACTGCATGGTCTGCCAGCTGCACATGTAATGAAGTACTATCAACATCAGAATAAACAGCTACCGCTTCAATTCCTAACTCTTGACATGTTCTTATAATTCTTACCGCTATTTCGCCACGGTTAGCAATTAAAATTCGTTTAAACATATCTATTACCCTTCAATTACCATCAATACTTGATCATATTCTACCAGGTCTTCTGTTTCGGCCATGATTGCACTAACCGTTCCATCAATTGGTGATTTGATTTCATTCATTACTTTCATCGCCTCAACAATACATAGTACCTGACCAGCTTTTACTTTACTACCTACTTCAACATATGGTTTAGCAGCTGGTGAACTTGCTGCATAGTATACACCTACGATCGGTGATTTGATTGGAGTCCCTGTTATTGCCGGCTCCTTAACTGCTTCTAAAGGGGCTGATGTCGAAGAAACCGGTGTTGGAGAAACAGGAAGTACAGTGGCTTCACTATTAACTACATTTACAGGTGCTGCTGGTGCTTTTTCTAATTCCAATTTAATATCATCTATTTCTACTTTCATTTTGAAAACTTCTGAGTTTTCAAATTCATTGATAAGTTGTTTTACTAAATCAATTTTCATAATCTTCTCCTTTGTTTTGAATATCAAAGTAAATTTTCTTAAAAAAATAATGCTCATACTTTGAACATCAAAATATTTTTTTTGCAAAATTATTACCCAGTCAAACTGGGTAATAAAATTAAGCGTTTGCTTTAATATAATCTACGATATCTTGTACTGTTTTAATTTCAGCTGCTTTTTCATCAGGAATTTCAATATCAAATTCTTCTTCTACAGCCATAATTAATTCAACTGCATCTAATGAATCAGCATCTAAATCTTCTTTTAAATTAGCATCTAAAGTTACTGCATCTTCATCACAACTTAATGAATCAACGATTATTTCTTTTACTTTTTCAAATTCCACGTTTTATTCCTCCTCGTGTATATTACGCGTACATTATAACAAAAAGAAATTATTTGTAAATAGTTTGATGTTCAAAATTTTTATCAAATTTTGTTTATTTACGCAAATCCCAATAAAATCAACAGTTTTTAACCATATTTTTTATAATTTATTTTAAAATATTAAGCCTATAAATACTTATTTACAACCCTAAATCACAGTACTAACAGTTATAAATTCGCTCAATATATTGATAAATTAACATAAACCTTATATATCAGTTTCTAAAAATAATCATTATTTTACCTGCTCGTTTATATAATTCATTACCTCACGATAAATAACCTGCATTCTATTTCTAGTTTCACTATTTCGATAATCTAAACGATTATATAAAATATCAATATATTTATTATTCAAAATCTCTAAAAAACAATATTTAAAATTCAAATCAAATACAAAAGCAAAATGCGATAACCAAACATCCAGATCCGTCTTACGCATCGTACTTAGAACCGTTTGATGTTTTAAAAAAGATTGATAAACTTCATCTGTAATCGTCTGATTTTCAATCTCTTCTTTAGTTTTATCAAAAATTGGTTCTAATGGAAGAGTACATTTAATTTCTAAATTATCAATTTTATCAGCATCACGAATAATCTTAGCATGCATTAACTCTCGCTCACTCAAACCCGATGCTATTACAAATTTATTATGATTTTTTATCGCTTTATATATAATAGAATCATTATCTCGATCATCGCTAAATTTTTCAATCAATTTATCTTCAAATAATAACTTCACACCAAAATCAGCATGATCTACAGTTAGATTATCATAAAAACTATTATATATCCGTAATTGCTCAAAACGTCCAATATCATGCAATAACGCAATTAAACACGCTAAATCAATTTCTGATTGTTCAAGATTTAAACTCTCAGCAATCGCTCTAGCTTTATTTACAACGCTATAAGTATGTTTTACTTTTAGTTCAACTTTAGGATTCGTTATATCGTAATCCTTAACATAATCATTAAATACTTTATACGCTTCTTCTATTTTAAACATCCTATCACCTCATTATTAGTATACAATGAATTTCTTGTTTAACCTATTTTTTTCTATAAAAGAAATAATTTTTAAATCTATTTATTCTAATAAATACCAATTTT
Source organism: Thomasclavelia saccharogumia DSM 17460 (assembly GCF_000686665.1). Taxonomy (GTDB): domain Bacteria; phylum Bacillota_I; class Bacilli_A; order Erysipelotrichales; family Coprobacillaceae; genus Thomasclavelia; species Thomasclavelia saccharogumia. The sequence continues at coordinate 22,516 of NZ_JMLH01000049.1, forward strand.
CCTAT
>NZ_JMLH01000050.1 GCF_000686665.1 Thomasclavelia saccharogumia DSM 17460
CGGACACCGAAATTGATACCGAGGAATTAAGTTCTTTTCTGGGAGAAACTCTGCCTGAGTATATGGTGCCGAAGTTCTTTGAACGGATTGAAGAAATTCCTTTAAATCTAAATGGAAAGGTAGAAAAAAAGAAATTAGTTAAACATAATTTTAATAACAACGAATCTCGAAAGATTATTTATCCTCGAACAAAAACCGAAAGAGAGCTTGTCAATATTTGGAAAGAGATTTTAAATCTTGATGAGGTTAGTATAAAGGATAGTTTTTTAGGAAATGGTGGAGATTCTATAAAAATGGTTAGGGCTATGAGCTGTATTTCTGAGCGACTAAAAGTGGGGATTTCCTATAAAGAGTTTTTATACGCTAATACACCTGAAAAGCTGGCAAAACTTATTGAGAATGGAAAAAGCAAGAAGCAGAAGTATGAATATCCGAAATATTCTCATACTACGGGAGATGAATATGAGGAGTTCCCTTTAACAGATGTTCAGATGGCGTATCTATTAGGAAGAAATGATGAATTTGATTTGGGAGGTATTTCAACACATGGCTATTATGAAGTATTGACTAAATTAGATATAAAAAAATTGGAAAAAAGTCTTAATAGGACAATTAAAGAACAATCGATGTTTAGGACGGTTTTCTCAAAAAGTGGTATGCAAAGAGTCTTAAAATATGTTCCAGAGTACTCAATCACAGTGGAAGATTTAAGCTTATGCAGTAAAAAAGAACAGCAGGAAAAGATTCTAATGGAACGCTCCAGAATGTCCCATTATGTATTTGATGTAGAAAAATGGCCTTTATTTGAGTTTAAAGCATTTAAAATTAACTCTCAGGAATATTACTTATTCATTGGGATTGATTTGTTGATTGCGGATGGAAGTAGCATGCGGATTCTTGTCAGAGAGTTGAAAAGAGAGTATGACTACGAAGCGACATCAAGTATGCAGCAGAAATTTGATTATAAAGATTATGTGCATGCATTAGAAGAATTTAAGAATAGTGATATATATATGGAGGATAAAGGCTATTGGACAGATAGAATTGATTTACTGGCACCAGCCCCAGAGTTGCCTTTGAAAAAAGAATTGTCTGAAGTAAAAAATCCACACTTCAAAAGGCAGCAAGAAATTATTAATAATAATATATGGGAGAATATTAAGAAAGAAGCAAGAAACAGAGAAATTACCACCTCTGCTTTGCTGTGTAGCGTATATGCTGCAGTATTGGGATATTGGAGTAACCAAAAAGATTTAACAATTAATGTAACTGTATTTACAAGATATCCATTTAATCCTAATGTAAATAATATTATAGGTGACTTTACTTCTGTAATACTGCTTGATGTTAAACTCGGAGAAATGTCTAATTTATGGGATCTTGCACAACGGGTACAGAAGCAAATGATGGACGCTTTGGAGCATAGACACTATGATGGTATAAATGTAATTCGAGAACTGGCAAAACGAAAGAATATGCAACAGCAGGCTATTATGCCGGTAGTATTCACAAGTTTATTGTTCTCTATAGATTCAGAGGATAATGCGACAATCAATGATCTCGGAGAAATAAAGATGGGGGTTAGCCAGACATCGCAAGTATATTTGGATTATCAAGTTATGGAAACGAAGGAGGGCTTATCTATAACATGGGACTATATAGAAGAACTTTTTGATGAAGAAGTAATCGGCACCATGTTTTTGCAGTATATAAACGCATTAAAAAATTTAGATAAGCCGTACAGTGAGCTGTTACGACCTGCGAAAGACGATGAAGCTATTATACAAAAATATAACGACACACAATGCGATATTGAGGAGACAACAATACAGAGAGAATTTAAAAAAGTAGCTTCAAAATATCCAGAACATGTAATTGTATCAGATATAGAAGGTGAAATGACATGTGTAGAATTAGATAAAAAGTCAAATCAGATAGCACATTATTTAATAAGTAGTGGTGTAAAATCAGGTGATATTATTGGTGTTATGGGCAAAAGAAAAAAAGAAACTATTATGAACATAGTTGGTATTCTAAAGGCTGGGGCAGCTTATGTAGCTATAGACCCTACTTATCCTAAAGAACGCCAAGAGTATATTTTGTCAAATAGTGGAAGCGCGTATTTATTAGAGCCTGAATTTTATGAAACTTATAATATTAATCAGTATTCTGATACAGCATTAGATATTACATATCATCCGGAGGACATTGCTTATTTGATTTATACATCGGGAAGTACAGGTGTTCCTAAAGGAGTTGTAATTACGCAGAGTGCTGTAATGAATACAGTGCTAGACATTAATCAAAAATTTAGCATTGATAACACAGACAAGATAATTGGTTTATCATCAATGTGCTTTGATCTTTCGGTATATGATATATTCGGAAGTTTATCAACGGGAGCAAAGTTAGTTGAAATTGAAGATATCCATGATATTTCATATTTGGAAAGAATAGTGGAGAAAGAAGGAATCACAGTTTGGAATTCTGTCCCAGCCATTATGGAAATGTTCCTTAATGGCATTGGAAATGAGAGGCTGTTTCCAACGATAAATACGGTTCTTTTAAGTGGTGATTGGATTCCAGTAAATATGCCAAATGCTATAAAAAAGGTATGTGAAAATGCCAGAGTGGTTAGTCTTGGCGGAGCAACGGAAGGATCAATTTGGTCTATCTACTACCCAGTGGATTACGTGGATCCAGAATGGAAAAGTATTCCATATGGTAAACCATTGGCAAACCAGACTTATTATGTTCTGAACTATGAAGGTAGGGAGTGCCCGGTAGGAGTATCGGGAGAATTATATATTGGAGGAAAGGGGGTAGCACAAGGATATTTTAAAGATCAGGAGAAAACGAATAAAGCATTTATTGTACATCCGAAATATGGAAGAATTTATAGAACGGGTGATTATGGTGTTTTATTAAAAAGTGGAATTATCATTTTTCAAGGAAGAAAAGATTCTCAGATTAAAATTAGAGGGCACAGAATTGAAATAGGTGAAATTGAAAATCAATTACTTAAACACCCGAAAGTTAAAAATTGTGTAGTAGTTGATTGGGAGGATGATCTCGGAAAGAAATATTTATGTGGGTACTTTGTATCTGAAAACAATATAGATTCTAAAGAATTGCAAGATATGCTTCGGAGTAAATTGCCGGATTATATGATTCCAAAATGCTTTGAACAAATTGGAGGAATTCCCCTTACGGCTAATGAAAAGGTAGACAGGAATAAACTGCCAAAACCTGAATTTAAAACCAAGCAAATAGGAAAATGCATAGATCCTAGAACTGTAAAAGAAAAAGAAGTACTTAAAATATGGAAAGAAGTTCTTAATTTATCTGATATTGGTATATATGATGACTTTTATGAGATGGGCGGGGATTCTCTTTCTGCAATGAAAGTATTTTCAAAACTAACACAGAAATATCAAATAAGTATAAAAGAATTGTACTTATATAGGAATATTGCTTCTCTGAGTAAAATGTTACGAAAAAAAGAACCTCAGATATATTTCGATTTTTTAAAAAATCAGTTTAAGGAAATGGAGCATGTTTTACAATATCCAACTACAGAGTATCTTGAGTCTTATCGAAATTATTTAGAAAAAATTGATAAAGACTATAATGAGATTGAACTTGAAACCGAGGAAGAATATAGAACGATGCTTTTTATTGGAGCGACAGGATTTTTAGGCTCTCATATCTTATATGAGTTTTTATCAAATACAGATGTGGAGATTTATGCAATAATACGTGGACAAAGTAAAGAAAGTGCAGGTAAACGTTTAAGAGAGACTTTGGAGTTCTTCGATAAGTATAATCCTGCATGGGAACAAAGAATACATGTTGTAGTTGGTGATGCATCTATCCCAAAATTCGGATTGGAGGAAGAAACATATGAAATTTTACGTTCAAAAGTAGATTGCATTTTTAACTGTGCAGCAATTGTATCACATTTGGGACTATACGAAGTAATGTATAAAAGTAATGTATTAACCTGTAGTAATATCCTAAAATTTGCGGAGAAAAAGAAAAATATAAAGATTTTTCATATCTCAACCAAGCATGTAGGATTTGGTTCTGTGCCAGATAAAAAGGAGGTGCTGTTTTCAGAGAGCGAATTCAATGTTGGACAGGTAATTGATAATAATTATGCAAAAACAAAGTATGAGGCTGAAACTTTAATGCGTGCAGCGAGAGATGAAGGCTACAATATTAATATTTTTAGAATGGGAAATATTTCTTGTGAGTTGAAAGGAGGAAAATTCCAAAAAAATATAGAACAGAATGCATTTTACATTTTAACGAGAAGCTTTTTACGCTTAGGAATTCTTCCGTTATCTGAACAAAAAACGGTTGATTTGACATATGTGGACAGTGCAGCTAGAGCTATTTATTTACTGGCAACTAGAAAAAACCTAAATAATGAAACTTATCATATTGAGAACACGGAACTTTTATCATTTACACATATGGGAAAAATGATACAAAAATATGGGGAAAATGTTGTTTTACGACCTTATGAAGATATGTGGGATTATTTTTTACCGATATATGAAGAAGGAACGGATAACTCAAAAATGCAAGAGATAAATAATCTTATTGCATATATTGATTTTCTACCGTGGCATATGCCAACCATGTTTAGATTTGTAAAGGATAAGACTAAAATTCTTCTCGAAAAAATGGGTTTTGCATGGAAAGAACCTGATCAGGAAATCATAGATAATCTTTTAGATTATGGAAAACAGGTAGGTTTTTTTGACTAATGGTTATGGGGAAGTGAAGCAGTTCATTTCCCCATCCAGTAGATATTAGATATTGCACTAATTTTAATAATGATGAATAAAAAAGGAGACCAACTATGAAGCATTTAACATTTGATGTGGGTACAAATTTTGACAAAAACTTGATAAATGTGATTGCAGAGAATAATAAAAATAATCAATTTTCCTCAGTATTTGGAAAACTAAAGACAGATTTTTTGGGTGGCGGACGTTCTTCAGCCTTTTTGCCCGATATTACTATGGAGGAATTAAGAGATTATATTGAACTGTGCCATAAAAATAAGTTGGAATTTAACTATTTGATTAATGCGATGTGCATGGAAAATAAGGAACTTGAGGCTGATAGCCATTTCAAGATAATTGAGTTATTAAAAGAATTGGATAAAATAGGTGTTGATGCTATCACAATAACATCGCCCTATTTATGCGAACTGATAAAAACACAATTTCCACGTTTCAAAGTTACAGTTGGTTTATATGCGTATGCATTCGATTTGAACCATATTAAAAGATGGATTGAATTAGGTGCAGATGAGATAACCCTAGCACATCATGTAAATCGAGATTTTAAATTATTAAAAAAAATGTTGTTATATACAAAAGGGAAAAATGTGACGTTACGTTTGATTGCGAATAATTTATGCTTACATATGTGTCCATACAGTATTATGCATGGGACAGTGCAGGGACATTTTAGTTGTTCAGATAGTTGCTCTCGGGGAGATATTGACTACTGTTTGATGAAATGTTTGAGTACTAAAATTGAAGATATGTCAAATTTGATAAGTTCAGATTGGATAAGACCGGAAGATTTATGCTATTACGAGAAATTATGTGAGGAAACCGATAATTTTAATTTGTCGATAAAATTGGTAGAGCGAACTAAATCAACAAAATTTCTAACAAGAGTTGTCGAAGCATATGCGAGGAGACAATATAAGGGGAATCTTTTGGATATATTGTTATGGCCAAAGTCGGATGATATGGTCGTAAAGACAGAGCCTACTGCTGAGGAAATGAAAACTATGGCAGAGCTATATAATATTTCTCAAATGTTTAATTATAGTAAGATATTTGATCTTCCAAATATTTATATTGATAATACTAAATTAGATGGATTCCTTAAAAAATTTGTAGATGATTATGCATGTAATCATAAAATATGTGTCTCAAAACAAAATATAGATGTAACAGATAGCAATTATTGTTCCTATTGTAGTTCTTGGGTACAGCGTGCAATTATTTATAACGGTGAACAGGTAGAAAAATGGATAGACAATTGTAGAGAATTTGAAAAAGCACTTGATAGAAGTGAAGTATTTAGAAGTGTATTATAAAAGTTGCAGAAAAATTAAATAAGCGATTAGAAAACTTAGTGGAAGTATAAAACAGCCATCATTCTTTTAGATGGCTGTTTTTATAAGAGAAATAAATTTATTTTATATTATGATTAGTTCGGTATTCCTTTGGCCCCATACCATAGGCATTTTTAAATAGCTTTGCAAAATGGCCTGAATTGTGATAGCCAACCTTTGCGGCAATCGTAGCAATCCCATAATCAGAGTTTTTCAACAGGAATAGCGCCTGATTCAGTCGCATTTCTTTTAGATACTCATAGGGAGTAGTGCCGTAATACTTCCGAAAAGCAAGCTGATACCGGGCAGGGCTCATTCCTGCGATTTGCGCAAGTTCTTCCCCGGACGGATAAGCAGACAAATCCTTTTTCATATAGGTAACTGTTTTTTTCAGATCACGGATGTCCTTATAATCTAACTTGACAGAAATATGATTTTCCTTTTGCTCCATGCCCTTAATGACAAGAGAGAGTAATTCCAGAACTTTGCTTTCCAGATATAAGTGCAGCGTTTGTCCTACCGCCTGACAATCCCTGATCTGCTGAAAGACAAAGTTAAGCTCCGGCAGATTTGGATTTTTCAAAAGGTATTCCTTTGCCACTTTTGATTGTTCATAATCTTTTCCATAATGCACCCGGAAATAAGTATCAAAATACTTTCTTGTCAAAATGATTTTTGTAAATCTTACCGGCTTTCCTTTTTCGCAATAGACATAGGTGGTCTTTTGGGTGTTCACATAGCAGTAAATCCCTTTACCGACGGGCTGTGTTTTCCGTCTCCCGATTTTGAAAGAACTGCTGTCTGTTTCAAACTGGCTGATTTCCATATATTCTTCAGAAATAGTTGCGATTTTTTCAAAGGTTTCCTTTGGCGTGTAGTCTGCAATCAGAATCATAAGCAGGTCATTCTCAAAGCGTATCAACTGAAATGAGCCGCTTCCGTAGTCGGAAAGCATACGATAGTAGAGTGAATCCTCTCCTGATAATTCCTGTACTTTTGCAAAGTTCATATTTTCTGGAAGCTGTAACAAGTAGTCTGCAATCGAAAGAGCCATTTTTTCATTCCTCCTTTAGAGCTTCAATAAAAAAGTCACAATCCAATTTTTATTAGTCACGATTTTATAAAAAAATAAATTAAAAAACTCCATAAAGCACCGAAAATACAGTACTTTGAGTTGCTTTTAAAAATTAAATTCCCAAATAGTATAGCTGTTGATTTTTTTATTCTAACCTGTAAAATGAATTGTGTCAAGGTTAGTAATTTCTAACCTCAAAAAAAGAGAAAGGAGGTTCGTTTCTTATGGAACAAAAACGAACCGGATTATCCTATGTTTTTACCCTTGCGAGAGGGGAACGTGGAAAGCTGGGCGTGGGAATGTTGTTGGCTGTTCTTTGCTCGGCCTTATCGCTGATTCCTTATCTGGTGGTGTATCAGATATTGCTTCTGATTATCCAAAATGAAGTGACGTTTGGCGCTATGGCTATGTGGGCCTGCATTGGAATTGCGGCAGCCATCGGGCAAGCCATCCTCATGTCTTTTGCGGGTATCTGCTCCCATGTGGCGGCGTTCAATACCATGCACAAAATCAAAGTAAAGGTGCTGGAACATATATCCAGATTCAACCTGGGCTTTTTTCAGGAACGCTCTCCCGGACAGATCAAGACAACGCTTTTTGACGATGTGGACAGAGTAGAACAATTTTTAGCGCACAGTACATTGGAACTGGCACAGGCGATTGTCGTTCCGCTTATGATGTTTATTTTCATGCTGCGCCTGCACTGGGTTATGGCCCTTGTTATGCTGATTCCTATGATTTTGGGAATTGCTGTTCCGATGATGATGGTTAAGAATTACCCGGATATGTCGGCGGAACTTGCAGAAGATACGGAAAAACTCAATGCTTCTGCCAATGAATTTATCACGGCCATGCCAGTCATCAAAATGTACCACTTGACAGCGGAAAAATTCGAGCAGTATCGGAACGCGCTTCACCTTTATACGACCTGTTGGAAAAAGATGTGCGTGTCCTCCTGCAATCCTCTGTCGATTGCCCTTGTAGTATTAGATTCCGCCATCCTCTTTACGCTGCCCTTTGGCGGCTGGCTATACTCAAAAGGCTCTCTGTCAGTAGCTTCTTACCTGTTGTTTATTTTGCTTACCATGTGCTTTTTCACTTCGTTCCTAAATCTGGTTACGATTGTTATGCAGTCGATGGAGCTTGGCAGTGGTTTGGACAATATCAAAAAGATTATGGATATGGACGAAATGAAAAGCGGAAGCAAGACCCTGAAAAAAGACGGCTGCTATGGAATTGATTTTGAGGATGTAACTTTCAATTATACCAGCGGAGGAAAAGACGCGCTCACTTCTGTAAACCTGCACTTGGAGCCGGGAACGGTCAACGCCTTTGTCGGCCCGTCCGGGGCTGGAAAGACAACGGCGGTTCAGCTTCTTGGGCGCTATTGGGACACCACAGGCGGAACCATCAAAGTAGGTGGAGTACCAATTACTGACCTAAAAACGGAAAATCTGATGGATTTGACGGCTTTCGTCTTTCAGGATGTTTTTCTTCTGGAAGATACATTACTGGAAAATATCCGTATGGGAACCAATGCCAGCGAAGAAGAAGTACGGCAAGCAGCAAGGTCAGCACAGATTGACGATTTCATTATGGGCCTGCCGAAAGGCTATCAGACGCGGATTGGCGACGAGGGTGTAAAACTCTCTGGCGGCCAGCAGCAGCGGATTTCGATTGCAAGAGCAATTTTGAAAGATGCTCCTATCGTCATTTTCGACGAGGCGACTTCCTACTCTGACATTGAGAATGAACATAAAATCCAGCTTGCCCTGCAAAATCTTCTGAAAGGAAAAACCACAATTATGATCGCCCACCGGCTCCATACTATCCGGGACGCAGATAAAATTGTTGTTTTTCAGGACGGTACTGTGGCCGAGCAGGGAACCCATCAGGAGTTGGTAAAAAAAGGCGGCGTATATGGCCGGATGTGGGAAATTTATACACAGGCCACTATCGGAAAGGAGGCGGTTTAAATGCTGCGTACCATTAGGAAGCTGCTTGGAGAAAAAAGCAACCAGATTAAGTTTCCGATTGCCTTAATGGGCGCGGACGCTGTTCTTAGTATCGTTTTATATGTTGTTCTCTATATGACAGTCATTCAGCTTTTAGGCAACACGCTTACGGCAGGTAAAATTGTTATCTACACGGCGATTTGCTTTATCAGTGTGATTGCCCGGTTGGTAATCTATCGGAGCGCCTATTATCTGTGCTTCGCAAGAGGCGCAGAAATGTGCGGGGAAATGCGGCTTGACCTTGCCAATCATTATCGCTCATTAAGTCTTGGCTATTTCAACCAGAACAGCAGCGGCTATCTTCTTGGAACACTGACAAAGGATTTAACCAATTTTGAACTTGTGATTACACATACACTCCCGTCCATTGTAAAGACCGTAGTAACGGCGGCTCTGGTGCTGATCGGAACATTCTTTATTAACTGGAAACTGGCACTTGCCGAATGTGTTGTGCTTCTAATTGCCATGCCGGTTCTCTCTTGGGGCAACCGTCTTGTGGAAAAATACGGGACACAGAAAAGGAATCTCACCGCAAAAATGATTTCGATTGTCTTAGAGTATGTCAAAGGAATGAAAGTTTTTAAATCCCATAACATGACAAGCTCCCACTTTTCCAGAATGACAGATACGCTGGACGCAATTCGCAAGACAAATGTAAAAGCAGAGGTAAAAATGGCGGCTCCCACCAGTATGTATTCGATTGTAGCCAATTTCCTGCTTCCTCTTGTTCTGTTGGTTGGCAGCTATCTGTTTCTTGGAGGTACGATTGCCCCCAATCAGCTTGTAGCTTTTATGTTGATGAGCCTTGCGCTGTCTGCTCTGCTGATTGCTTTTGAACACTCTTATAATCTGTTGAAAGACCTGAACTTGGCGGTACACAATCTGGAACAGGCGTATGACACGAAGCCGCTTTCTTACAAGGAAGAAGATGTAAAGCTGTCGCATTTTGATATTGCCTTTGAACACGTCGATTTTTCCTATAATAAGCAGGCTGATGTTTTGACGGATATTAGCTTTTTTGCAAAGGAAAATAGCGTTACCGCCCTGATCGGACCGTCTGGCTCCGGGAAATCCACAGTTGCAAATCTGATTGCCCGGTTTTGGGATGTGTCAAAAGGAACTATCCGCATTGGCGGCAAGGATATAAAAGATTTAAACCCGGACGGGCTTCTGCACTATATCAGCGAGGTGTTTCAGGAAAATACGCTTCTGTCGGACACGATTTATAATAATATCAAGGCTGGCCGGGAGAACGCAACAGAGGAAGAAATCATAGAGGCAGCAAAGGCGGCACGTTGCCATGAATTTATCGAAAAGTTGCCGGAGGGGTATCAGACCCGGCTTTCCGAGGGTGGCAATACGCTTTCTGGCGGCGAAAAACAAAGAATTGCTATCGCAAGGGCCATTCTGAAAAATGCGCCTATTCTGCTTTTGGATGAATCGACGGCTTCACTTGACGCGGATAACGAGGCAAAAATCAATCAGGCGTTAGACCGCTTGATGAAAGGAAAAACGGTATTTGTAATCGCCCACCGGCTGAATACCATTCAAAATGCAGACCAGATTATTTTGTTAAATCAGGGACGCATTGAAGAAATGGGAACCCATACGGAACTGCTTGCGAAAAAAGGCCATTACTATGAAATGGTTCAGGAGCAGGAAAAAGCAAAGAAATGGATTGTAAATGGGGCATAAAGAAAGGCCGGTAAAGGAGGGGATACCGATGGGACTGCTTGACCTATTACTGGTTGCTGTTGGGTTATCAATGGACGCTTTCGCTGTTTCGGTCTGTAAAGGCTTGAATACCAAAAAGCAGGAGTATATTTTGGCGGATTCCAGGCGCTTATGCCTACACTCGGATATATCTGAGGCGGAACAATTCGCCAGTATATTGAAGCGGTTTCTAAATATGTCGCATTGTTTCTTCTGTGCATAATCGGTATCAACATGATTCGTGAAAATCTAAAAGGTGAATGTAAAGGAACAAGCAGAGAATTAGGCTTTACCGTTATGATTCCGGCTGTGATTGCTACAAGCATTGACGCTTTCGCAGTCGGCATAACGCTGACGGCCTTAAATGTAAAAATTCTTCCCTCGGCCGCACTGATAGGAACCACGACATTCTTAATTGCGTTTGTCGGCGTATGGATTGGACATTTTTTCGGAGATCGGTTAGGAAACCGGGCCGGAATATTAGGCGGTGTAATTTTAGTTTTAATCAGGGTACGGATTTTTATTATGGGCTGACAAAAAAGATTGGAGGAATTGGAACGAATGAAAAAATTAAATGAATTGGATGATGGCTCCTGCGGAACGATTGTCGCAATCACCGGGGATAGCCATTTTCAAAGCCGGATAACTTCTATCGGGCTTACTATAGGAAGCAGGATTGAAGTTATACAGAATCCTAAAAAGCAGCCGGTTCTTCTGTATAACAGAGATACAATGGTTGCGCTGAATAAAAATGAAGCAGAAAAAATCATGGTGGAGGTGAGGTAATAATGGCTGAAAAAACGATTGCCCTGCTGGGGCAGCCTAATTCTGGAAAATCAACTCTTTTTAACGGATTGACCGGTTCCCGTCAACACGTTGGAAATTGGCCCGGAAAAACTGTGGAGCGTAAAGATGGCTTCTTTTCCCATAATGGCATAACCTACAAAATCGTGGATTTGCCGGGTACATATAGCCTTTCTGCTAACTCCGATGAAGAAGTAGTAACGAGAAACTATATTTCCAGTGGAGAGGCCGACCTTGTATGTATTCTGGCCGACGCTTCACAGTTAAACAGAAGTCTATTTATGCTGGCTGATTATGCTGGAATCCATGTTCCTGTCGTATTGCTTTTAAATATGATGGATATAGCCGAGGGACAGGGAAAGAAAATCAATGTAGCGGGTTTGCAAAAATCCTTGGGGGTTCCTGTTGTTCCTATGGTTGCGGCAGACAAAAAGCAATACCAGCCGTTCTTTAACCTGTTGGAAAATCTTGAAAAAAGAGCCTCTTTTCTAAATGCTGCAAAGTTGGAGCAGCTTTGCCGGAAAAATATTGGCGATGAATATTCTGCAATTTTAGAATTGCTACCAAAGCAGGGAATTGAAATATACTCTGCCTCATGGCTGGCTGAAAAGCTGTTGGAACAAGATAAGCTCGCACTCTCTTTTGTTCAAGGGAAAACAGAACCGGGGATATTTGAAAAAATAAAGAGTTTAATCAGTTGTGTAAAAGATGGAAATTTGCGGACGGCAGATTGCAAATTTAAGTGGATTGACACACTGATTCAAGAAAATGTGACAAGCAGCAAAAAGAAAACCAGCCGTAGCCGGTTTGATAAAGCAGCCACTAGCAAACGGTGGGGAAAGCCTATTGCCATTGGTATGATTGTGCTGGGGCTGATCTGCTCTATGCTGATTGGTATGCCCCTTATGGAACTGGTAGGGGCGCTGATCTCCGGCATTTCAACGCCGCTGGCAAATTGGCTCCTTAGTGTTGGAGTTGCCTCTGTCATTGTATCGCTCTTGTGTAATGCTGTATTAACGGCTGTTACGTTTGCCTTGCAAATGGCTTGCTATGTATTTGGAATCAGCCTTGTTTTCGGATTTATGGAGGACATCGGGTATATGGCCCGTATCTCCTATGTGTTTGATAATACCATGACGAAACTTGGTTTGCAGGGGAAAGCGATTATGCCCTTTCTTGTTAGCTTCGGCTGCAATATAGGTGGTGTCACCGGCACAAGAGTTATTGATTCTTGGGGACAGCGTATTTTAACGATTGCCCTTTCTTGGGTAGTTCCCTGTGCTTCTACCTGGGGTGTAGTTGGTCTTATCAGCGGTACATTCTTTGGAGGAAAAGCCGTTTTTGTAATATTGTCCTTGTTTGCTGTGGCCTTTTTGCACATTTACATTACCTACAAAATTTTTGGACGTTCTTTAAACAAGGAAAATGACCGTACCGGCTTGATTATGGAATTACCACCATATCATAAGCCGCACTGGAAAACCCTGTTAGGCTCTGTATTCAACAAAATGGGAAGCGTTCTCAAACGGGCGCTTAGTATCATCATTTGCATTTCCGTAATATTCTGGCTTCTTTCTTATACGCCGGACGGAAATGTGACGAACAGCATTATTTATCGCATTGGAACTTTTATTGAGCCGGTAACAATGTTCTTTGGTTTGCCGTGGCAGTTGTTTATGGCCTTTGTTGCTTCTGCAATGGGAAAAGAATCAGCTCTCGGTGTTATGGCCTCCCTGTTCAATACGGCTGGTATTTGGGGAGCGATTGAGGGAACAAGCGCGGTAGATACAGCGGCGCTTAGTACAAACCTGCTGTCTACAATATCTCAGCCGGAAGCTCTGGCTTTCCTGTTTGCGTTTTTCTTCAATATGCCTTGTCTAATGGCATTGGCAGCGACCGCACAGGAAACTCATTCTATGAAATGGACAGTAAGGATTGCCCTCTACTATATCCTTTCTGCATTGATTTTGGCAACAATCGCATACCATGTTGGCTGTGTCATTTTCTAAAGGAGAGGAGATATTGTGCTGATTCAATTATTAGATTATCTGCAAAGCGGAAAAACATACAGTATTCAGGAATTGGCTGATCTTTTGCATAAAGATATGGACAGTGTGCGGGTAGAGCTTGAATATCTGGAAAATCAAGGCTATATACACAAAGTAACCAGTCAATCAAACTGTACTCAAAATTGCAAAGGGTGTCACGGCTGCGATCAGCCTGCGATAACTGTTGACACTTGGGAAGTGGTAAAGAGAGGATAAAGAGGAAGAATTGAACTTTATGCGCCAGGTGAGGGTTATCTTGAAACAATTTTAATCCCTCAAAAGATAAAGGGAATGATTTGCTTTATAGATGCGGTTCGGTATATAGAAGTATCTAAGCCGAGTGTATGTATAGCAATCAATGTTCTGAAAGAAGGAGGGAGTCTTACAAAAGATATAATCTTCATCTGGCGGAGGTCTTCCGTATTGAATACTGTATCAGTGACGAATCTTTCCTTAAACTAAAGAAATATCAAGAAAAATATTAAAACAGCAACGGAGATGATGCTGAGACAACTGGTAAAAGTAACAGATGCTTATCCTTTGACAGAGACAGATATTGCTTTGATTACAACTGCTTCTTCCCTTCATGATATTGGTAAGATTCGTATTCCGGAAGAAATATTGAATAAACCAGGCAGACTTCCCGATGAAGAATTTAAGATTATGAAAACCCATAGTGAGCTTGGCGCGGCTATAATTAAGGACATGGATTTTCCGCAAGATCATCCACTGGTACATACCGCATGGGAAATCTGCAGGTGGCATCATGAAAGATGGGATGGAAAGGGCTATCCGGATGGATTGAAAGGTGAAGAAATACCAATCTCCGCACAGGTGGTATCGATTGTTAATGTTTATGATGCACTTACAAGTGAAAGATGCTATAAGAAAGCTTTTGATCATGATACAGCGATTCAAATGATCCTGGACGGACAATGTGGACAATTTAATCCCATCCTTCTTAAGTGTCTGAAAGAACTGAGTATTCAGCTTTCAAAAATGCTTAATAAAGAGATGGACGATAATAAATATTCTCATGAAATACAGAGACTTTCGAATGAAATACTCAATGATAAATCCCTGCCGAATCAAAACTATTCACAGAGTGTTGTCAAGGTCATGCAGGAAAAGATAGATTTCTTCAAATCAAACAGTGGATTGAATTCGATTGATTACAATACGATTTCAGGTCAGTTAACTATACTAAACGGAAAACAGAAGATATTATGTCAGAGAAAGAATCCGGAATTTGATCTGTTTAAAGAATTTGGAGTAATTGAAGAAGATGTTCAATATATTCGTGTTTTGTTGCGTCAGACATCTGTGAAAAATAAAGAAATTTCTGTGCAGATAAAAGCAACAGTGGAAAATGACAGTCAGATGTACAAACTGAAATTACATACGCTGTGGTCGCCTATGAAGAAAGATGTATGAATAGGAATTATCGGTTTTTTTGAAATGGCAAAATAAGTATGAAGATTATAAATATAGAGTGTATGGAATCAATCAAATTCATATGCTCTTTTTCTTTTTTGATTGAAATAAGTATGCGTGGACTACTTTTGGGTGCGAGTGTGATAGGGTAGCGCAAGAATAGATTAGATGGAAAGGAAGAGGCACCGTTAAGTAGGTACCTCTTCTTTTTAAAGAGCTAGCTCTTTTCCTGATACGGGAACTTGCATCTCTGGAGCATTAAGCAGTGATGTGAAATTCTGCCGAATGATATCAAGTGTCTTTTGCTTTTTCTGCAGCTCCTGTTTTTCTCGGACGGTAGCAGCCTGTTCAGATTCAAGATTTTCAATCTGCTTCTGGATTTTATTAGAGCTTGGGATTTTGGTAACGCCGAGATCCTGAAGCTCTTTTTTTAGTGAATCGTGTAGCTGGTATTCTGCCTGATGCTTGGTACGGTAAGCTTTTGGATTTTTAGCAGATTTGCAATCTTCAATCACTTTTCGGCAGAGCCGATAAGAATCACAGTGCTTTTGAATGACTTTCTGTGTGCTCAGCTCACTGTTGATTTGTGCTATTTTTTGGTCGGCAACTTTCACAGAAACTTCAATGTCAGATACATGCTGCTTGAAATCCTCATAATTCAACAGGTTATTTTCGGAAAGATAGTTAAAGGTGCGGGCTGCCTCTTTCAGATTATTGAGCTTTGCCCATCGTTCAAATCCTTCTCGATTGCCGGTCGTAACATAAGTGGAAATATTGATATACAGGCGAGCTTCTCTGGACAGATGCTTCGGAGTTTTCACTTTGTTACGATTTTTAGCCAGGCGAATGCGAACATTTTCTTCTGAATAATAGCTTCCGAGAGATTTCATATAAGTGAAGTTTTTCTGTTCAGGCGCACGGAAGGATAGGTGCTTTCCTTGGCGGATTTCGTATCCGGCTAACTGCATTTTTTGTAGAAATTCCTCATAGTTGATGGAAGTCCAGATTGCTTTATCAACTGCAACACGTAGCTTGGCTTTCCAACTGGTGCCACGATGGTATTCCATGTTCTCTTTATAGCTTTTACCTTTTTCTCCGGTTGGCATACTGGTGGCAAGTCCATTTTCATGGCAGATACGATTACTGATCCGGCAGATTTTATGGTAGCTCCGCTTATTGGAAATATATTTGTGATGATCAACAAAACTTGCTGCATTAAAGATGATGTGGTTATGAATGTGGTTTTTGTCAACATGGGTACTAATCACGTATTCATATTTTCCTTTCAGTACTTCGTCTGCAAATTGTTGCCCTAAGCGATGGGCAGTTTCGGCATCAACTTCTCCAGGTTTAAATGACTGGATCAGATGAAATGCCAGGTTATCACCTTTGTCCATTCCATTCTTTTTTGCCATTTCTCTTGTCATAGAAAATTCAAGATCTGCAGTTTCCGGGGAACAGCCAAAACTGGAAACTAACAGTTTTTCATCAGTCTTATCAGGATTCGTAATATAGTCCAGAGCTTTCTTGTCTGTTACTTTAATGGGGAAGATCTTAAGATACGCCATAATTCTTTCACCATCTCTTTCAATTCTTGCATTTCTTCCGGATATAGATCTCCGGTGCTGTTTACTTTTTTCGCAATCTGATTAATATTCACACCAATCTTATGCATTTCCTCATACTGTTTCTTCAGTGGAGTAGTATCGGTGTTGACGATGTAACCGTCGATTGCCATTTTACGAAGATAAGCTCCCATGTTTTTGGTCTTTGATTCAATCATCTTTCTGCGGATAAGCTTCCGTTCTTCTTCTGTGACATAGAAATGGATTTCTTTGCTTCTCTTTCTTTCAGCCATTGGCGTGTTCTCCTTTCTGAGAAGGTAGTAGTATCGTTGCTTTCAGCTTTTTTCAATTTAGGGCAGGGTTCCCTAAATTGGGATTTCCAGGAAGTGTATCCTCACTTCCTGTCCTTGCTGTTTTACCCCTCTATTAGCTAAAGTCAGAAGAATAAGAGAAATGCAAAAGAATTTGGCAGGTAGTATGGCATACAAAAATGTGGTATGATTAGGGGCAGGATATCAGAAGAATCAGGAGTTGAATAGATTGTGAAGAAAGAAGAAATTTTTGAATATGTGCAGAAACAGTATGGCACGATTCCGGAATATTTATGGAGTAAACTACCGGACAGTGCAGTACTTCGACATAAGAATGGGAAATGGTATGCAGTGATCATGACGGTTGAAAAATCGAAACTGGGATTAGAGGGAAATGATCTGGTTGACATCATGGATGTAAAGTGCGATCCAGAAATGACCAGCATGATTATTCAGACTTATGGATTTTTACCTGGATACCATATGAACAAGCGGCACTGGATTACGATTTTACTGGATGGTTCGGTCAGTGAAGCAAAGATACTGGACTTTTTGGATATGAGTTATGACCTGATTGATGGAGCAGGCAGAAAAGAAGAAAATGTAAGTGGTTTACAGTGATTTTTGAGCAAAAGGGAAACCGGGGATTTTACTCCTCGGTTTTTCGGCTGTTATGCTTCAGTCTTCAACTTGAAAAATATCTTCTACAGGCACTTTCAGGTAATGGGCCAGCCGGATTGCAATCTCAAGAGAGGGATTACGTTCTCCACGTTCGATGCGGCCTATAGTCTGGCTGCAGGAACCTATGGCTTCAGCCAAATCTGCTTGAATGAGATTCCGTTCTTCACGAATATCTTTTAATGTATTATTGATTGCCATTCAATCACTTCCTTTGCTTATTGTTATCAGCAGGATCATGAACCTGCTGTTGAAATCTAATGAAATCCCGGAATTTCTGCACCTTTGCATTTCCCGATTACTTTTCCAAAAATTTTAAAAGAGTCAGATTCCAAAACCTGGATAGGACGATATTTTTGATTTAAAGAGATCAGATAAACACCATCTGGCTCATCGTGTAATTCCTTGATGTAAGTATTGCCGTTGAGATAGAAGATTCCAATTTCACCATTAGCAAGAGAATCTTTTTTCTGAATCCATGCAACATCATCTGTATGATAAAGTGGCTCCATACTATCACCGGAGATCCGTACACCAAAGTCAGTCTGCTCAGGAGCAAGATGTCCTACGTCATAGGTTTCTTTTACAGAATCTTCCAGGTAATTTCCAGTACCAGCAGAAACTGGTTCCCAGGTAATTTCTACAGGATGATGGAATGGGATAATCTTTGCAGATAGTGGAGAAAACTTTTTAGAAGCTTTTAAAATATCAGCAAATTCAATCAATTTATTTCTGCCTTCTTCATTCAATCCACTCATAATGTTATATGGATTTTCTCCAAAGAAGGATTCATATATATCTTCGATATCAAGTAACTGGCAAAGTGTCAGGAAAACATGTAAAGCTGGTTCTCGTGCATTGGTCTCCCATTTGGAGATTGCTTTTGTAGTGACCTGAATACCTTCCTGAGAAAGCAGGTCTACCAGATCTGATTGAGAGTATCCTTTCTTTTTTCTATTTTCTGCTAATATTTCCCCGAAATCACGCATTTGTTCGCCTCATTTCTATTTGAATTTTCTATATGCATTATACCGTATGTTAAAAATAAAATCAACAATAATCTCCAAAATGGAGAAAATACAACCAAGATGTCACTTGACTATCTCCGGAATGTCGATATATACTAAACATACAGAAATTGATAAGACATCATGTTGAAGGAAACAGCTGGGAGGTGAAAAGTTTGAGTGAGCGTGTGATCCTGCATAGTGATATGAACTGTTTTTATGCCAGTGTAGAAATGCTGCATCATCCGGAATTTGCCGGAATGCCTCTGGCAGTCGGTGGCAATCCGGAAGCCAGACATGGAATTGTATTGACAGCAAATTATATTGCAAAGCAAAAAGGTGTAAAGACCGGAATGGCATTATGGCAGGCGAAACAGGTTTGCCCGGAAATTATTTTTGTACCACCAAGGATGGATTTGTATTTGCGATTTTCACAAATGGCAAGAGAAATCTATTCAGAGTATACAGACAAAATTGAGCCATATGGAATTGATGAAGCCTGGCTGGATGTATCAGACAGTGGAAATCTGAAAGGAAGCGGAATGACGATTGCGAGAGAAATCAGCCATCGAATTAAATACGAACTTGGAGTAACTGTGAGTATTGGAATTTCCTGGAATAAGATTTATGCGAAACTTGGTTCGGATTATAAAAAGCCGGATGCAATCACAGAGTTTAATCGAGAAAATTATAAAGACAGGATATGGCAGCTTCCAGCGTCAGATTTGCTTTATGTCGGAAGACAGACAAATAAGAAATTGCAAAAACTTGGAATCCGGACAATCGGGCAACTTGCGGAATCAGACGAAAAGTTGTTAGAGAGTCATTTTGGAAAAATAGGAAATGTATTATGGGCTTTCGCAAATGGCTGGGATGAAGATCCGGTTTGCAAGGAAGGATATGAAGCACCAGTAAAGTCGATAGGTAATAGCACTACAACACCGAGAGATCTGGAAAATGATCTGGATGTCTGGATCATTCAAATAGCATTGGCAGAAAGTGTAGCTGCACGATTGCGGAAACATGGATTTAAATGCAAAACAGTAGAAATTACAGTCCGAGATAATGGATTGTATAGTTTTTCCAGACAGATACATTTACGACAGCCAACGAATATTACAAACGAGATTGTAACTGCAGCATTTCAGCTATTTAAAGATAATTATAAATGGGAACATCCCATTAGAAGCCTGGGAATTCGAGCTGCGGATCTTGTGTTAGATAATATTCCCGTGCAGTTGGATTTATTTGGAAATCAGGAGAAAAAGGAAAAGTTAGAGAAGCTGGATCGTACTGTAGATGAGATCAGACGACGGTTTGGTTATTTCAGTATACAGCGAGCGGCAATGTATCAGGATAAAGTCTTATCCCACTTAGACGCTGGTACGCACACGATCCATCCACACAGTTATTTCCATGGGTAATTGGAGGGATAGATTTGAAAAAAGCATTAACCAGAAAACAGAAAGAAAGTTATCAGTGTATTTTGGATTATACGAAGGAGCATGGATATCCGCCGACAGTACGGGAATTTGGAAAATTGATCGGGGTGAAATCAACATCATCAGCATTTTCCAGAATCAAGCAGTTGGAGTTAAATGGATATATCCGCAGAATCCCGGCATCGCCAAGAGCAATTGAGATTTTATAGTGAGGTGTCGGCATGAACAAAGTATATGTAGATGTAGTAGCAGAGTTTCGGAAAGACGGACAGCTGGTTCCTATATTTTTTACATGGGAGGATGGAAGAAAGTATAGCATTGACAGAATTTTGAAAATCGAGCGATGCGCCAGCAGAAAGGCAGGCGGTGTAGGAATGATGTACACCTGTATGATACAGGGGCAGGAAAGCCACTTGTTTTACGAAGTGGATAAATGGTTTATGGAGAGAAAAACAGCATAAGGAGAGATTGGTATAGACGATATTATTTGGATTATTAACCGGCAGGGATAGTCACTTTCCCTTTATATTCCTGCAGGTTTTACATAAGAAGATGGATTCCGGTCAGCAAAGGCAGCTCCCACAATGCCTTTTGGATATCCGCTTCTGCAAGTTGTAGTAAGTAATTGCTTCCCATCAAAATCATGGGGAAAGCGAACTGGTCTGAAAGACCGCCAGTTAGTGTGATGATGATAAGGAGATTTTGAAACTGATGACAGACAGAGATTATGCAATTAAATCAATGAAAGAAATTACCTTCCAGATGGCAAGTCATGCACAGGATTATCTGGAAGTTACAATCGAAAGACATTATACTGACATTAAAGAATTGATGACAAGCTATCAGAAATTGATTTTGGAAAATCAGATTGTGTTAGAAGAACTGGATATGGAATGCCAGGAGAAAATCAATGAAGATATGGCATATGTATTGAGTTATCTGAGCATTTATAACAACCAGCTGAATGTGCCAAAGATGCACCGGGAGATGAATAATCTGATGATTATTTATGGATTGTCGGACATGATCTATCGGGGAATGACTTTGGTGAAGTTCTATGCACCGAATGGTGTGATGCTCAGTGAAATCCTTCATTCCTGTTTTTGCAGTCATTATAATAAGACAGATGTGGAAGTACAACAGGAGTTGGGAATAGGCAGGACTTCTTTTTATAAAATGAAGAAGCAGGCACTTGGGTATTTAGGATTTTATTTTTATGAGATCGTGGTACCGCAGGCAAAGGATAAAAGATTTAAACCGTCACTGGGCGTTGAGGAAGAGTAGGTGAATAATATGAGATACGAAGATTCGATGAAAGGTGTAGCTGCTCAGATAATCAAAGAACAGCAGCGAGTCAGTAAAATTAAAAACAATCCAGAAGAGTTCCATTGGCATGACGAATATGCAACGTTGAATTTCTTTCGGTTTATCTGCAAAAATATCGGTAACTTGGGAAATGGAGAAATTGAGAAAATGGTCACACGCTTGAAAAGCATAGATCAGAAAGCAGTGGAAAACCATGTGAATGGTGCTGTTTGGGCATTTGATTATGATAAGATGTTCTGTGTACTGATGGAAAATGAAATTTGCCGAAAGGTGTGTGAAAAGAATAAATATAATAGTTGGATGAAGTTGATTGGACAGTATTGTGTTTCAATGGCTTAAAGATGAAGAAAGTTGTTGGAGGGAAAAAACTCTCCAGCAACTTTGTCTTTGATGAATAGAGGTCAATTTTTTGTTCAATTATTTTCACTATTGTTTG
>NZ_JMLH01000051.1 GCF_000686665.1 Thomasclavelia saccharogumia DSM 17460
TGGATTCGAACCAGGGAGATGACAGAGTCAAAGTCTGTTGCCTTACCGCTTGGCTATACCCCAATTAGATGGTGGAGGAGGGCGGATTCGAACCACCGAACCAAAGGAACTGAGTTACAGTCAGCCGCGTTTAGCCACTTCGCTACTCCTCCATTATGGTGCCGGCTAAAGGACTTGAACCCTCAACCTACTGATTACAAGTCAGTTGCTCTACCAGTTGAGCTAAGCCGGCTTATTTACTTTATGGTGGAGGTTAACGGGCTCGAACCGCTGACCCTCTGCTTGTAAGGCAGATGCTCTCCCAACTGAGCTAAACCTCCATAACGCTACCTTGTTAGTCTATCATTATTTCAAATAAATGTCAACAACTTTTTATTTTTCTATTTTCTATTTAATCTAATCGATATCTCCTAATTCAGGCAAGATTTATACTAACATAATTTTAACTATTAATCAATATGAAAATTACTTTTTTCCTCATTATTTTCACATATTAATGTAAGCGTTATCTTTTATTATTAAATTAATCCTTTTTTATCCTTATATATGTTAAAATAAAATTAAGAAGTTCATTTAAAGAAAGGTGGTTATTTTAATGAGAACTTATCATGCAAATGAAATTGGTAACGTAGCTGTTTTAGGACATTCCGGCTGTGGTAAAACAAGTATCGTAGAAGCTATGGCTTACCGTAGCGGTTTAATTAATCGTATTGGTACTATTAATGATGGAAATACATTGAGCGATTATAGTATTGAAGAAATTAATCGTAAATCATCTGTCAATCTATCTGTTGTCCCTATTGAATGGAATAATTGTAAAATCAACTTAATCGATGTTCCCGGTATTTTTGATTTTACAGGTGAATGTGAATCTGCACTAAGTGTATGTGAATCCGCATTAATTGTTGTTCCATCATCTTCAGGTATCAACGCCGGAACCAAACAGGCTATGTATAAAGCCAAAGATAAAGCAAAGATCATTTATGTCAATGGATTAGATAATCCTAATAGTGATTATGCAACTAAACTACAGCAATTAAAAGATACTTATGGTAAAGCTATTGCTCCTATTCAAGTTCCTATCATGGATAATAATAAAATGATCGGTTATGTTAATGTTGCAAAAATGGAAGGACGTATTTTTGAAGGAACACAGACCAAACCCATGGATATTCCTGAAGAATTATTGGATGAGATTCAGCCAATCAAAGATATGATCGATGAAGCAGTAGCGAATACTAGTGATGAATTATTAGAAAAATATATTAATGAAGAACCATTTACAAAAGAAGAAATTTCTTTAGCTTTACGAAAAGGTGTTATTGAAAAAACTTTGATTCCCGTTTTATGTGGAACTGATCAAATTGGAATTCAAATCATTTTAAATTCGATGGTAGCTTTCTTCAGTGCTGCTGGAGATATGACTAATTCTTTAATCGTTAATAATATTGATAAAAATGAAGAGGAGATCATCGGCTATGATGAAAGTTTACCAGCCAGCATCTTTATTTTCAAAACAGTTGCAGACCCTTTTGTTGGACGTACATCTTTATTTAAAGTTGTTACTGGAACTATATATAGCGGTACTTCTCTATATAATGTCAAAAGAAAAGAAGTTGAACGAATCGCTAAACTATACCAGCCTTGCGGCAAAGAATTAATTGAAGTTGACTGTTTACACGCTGGCGATATCGGAGTAGTAACAAAGCTAAATGCTTCAAAAACGAATGATACTTTATGTATTGCTGGATATCAAATTATCGTACCAGAAATAAAATTTTCAACGCCTTACTATGGCAAAGCGATTGTACCGATCGGTAAAAGCAACGAAGAAAAAATTACCAATGCTATCAACAAACTATTAGAAGAAGATCCAACTTTACAATTTAAATCAAATCCAGAAACCAAACAGCAGTGCATTTATGGTATTGGTGATATTCACTTAGATATATTATTAACAAAATTAAAAAACAAATTCAAAGTTGAAACAACCCTTGAAGATATCAAAATTCCTTATCGTGAAACAATAAAAAAGAGCATTACACAAAGAACAAGATTTAAAAAACAATCAGGTGGTCATGGTCAATTCGGAGAAGTTGAAATCACATTTGAACCTACCTACGACTATAGCAAAGCATATATATTTGAAGAAAAAATATTTGGTGGTGCCGTTCCAAAATCGTATTTCCCTGCTGTCGAAAAAGGATTGATCGAAAGTGTCAAAAGTGGCGTTTTAGCAGGATATCCAGTACTTGGAATCAAAGCTACTTTGATCGATGGTTCTTATCATAATGTTGACTCATCAGAAATGGCCTTCAAAACTGCTACTTCAATGTGTTTTAAAGAAGCTATTCCTAAAGCCAGTCCAGCATTACTTGAGCCATATATGAAAATGAAAGTTGTTGTTGATGAACAATATACTGGCGATATAATGAGTAATTTCAATACCAAACGAGCTCGTGTAATCGGTAGTGATGTCTTAGACGACGGTTTAATTAAAATCGTTGCTGAAGCACCTATGAATGAAGTTATGAACTATGCTGTTGATCTTCGTTCTATAACTCAAGGTCAGGGTATTTTTGAAATGGAATTTTTAGATTATGAATTTGCCCCTGATAATATCACAAAGAGAATTATCAACAAATAAGATAATGGTAAATATTTGCATTTTTACTTTTCTTTACAAGGAAGATTTTAAATTATTGATCAATCAATAAAATAAATTCTTCCTTTTCAATTTATATTTTAATCAGCCGATATTATCCTTTTCCTTACCATTACCTATATTTTACACAAAATAAAAAATACTTTTCTTTAATTTACTACCTAAAAGTGTTATTATAAAACCATATATAGGAGGAAAAAATAATGAATGTACTTGTTTGTGGCGGAGCAGGCTATATTGGAAGTCATATTTGTGTTGAATTATTAAATGCTGATTACAATGTAATAGTAATTGATGATTTTTCTAATTCAAAACCTGAAGTTTTGGGATATATTAAAGAAATCACTGGAAAAGAAGTAAAATTCTATGAATTTAATATATTAGATGAAGCTAAAACTGAAGCAGTTTTTAAAGAAAATAAAATAGATGCGGTTATTCATTGTGCTGCATTTAAAGCTGTTGGTGAATCAGTAGAAAAACCTATCGAGTATTATACAAACAATTTAACTACGACATTGATCGTCAGCAAGATGATGAAAAAATATCATGTTAATCAAATCGTCTTTTCATCAAGTGCTACAGTATATGGAGATCCTGAAGTCGTCCCAATAACTGAAGATTGTAAATTAGGAGATACTACTAATCCATACGGCACAAGTAAAGCAATGATGGAAAGAATATTAACCGACGTACAACACGCCTGTCCTGAAATGTCAGTAACTTTATTACGTTACTTTAACCCTATCGGAGCTCATGAATCAGGATTAATTGGTGAAGATCCTAAAGGTATTCCAAACAATTTAATGCCTTATATCATGAAAGTAGCAACAGGTGAACTAGAATGTCTTGGTGTTTTTGGTAATGATTACGATACTCCTGATGGTACCGGAGTTCGTGATTATATTCACGTAGTAGACTTAGCCAAAGGACATGTTAAAGCGATTGAACGTTATCGTAAACCAGGTGTTCATATTTGTAATCTTGGTACCGGAACTGGTTATAGTGTACTTGATTTAGTAAAAACATTTGAAAAAGTAAACAATGTAAAAGTAAATTATAAAATAAAAGATCGTCGTCCTGGAGATATTGCAATTTGTTATGCCGACCCTTCTCGAGCTAAAAAAGAATTGGATTGGGTTGCTACAAAAGGAATTGAAGATATGTGCCGCGATACTTGGAACTATGCTTTAAAACATAAATAATTTACTAACAAAATATACCAGAAGCAAAATATTGCTTCTGGTTTTTATTTTTATATAATGTTCTAAGTAAAATATGTTTTAAACAAAATGCAAAAATAAAAGACATTTTTTTAGTATTTTTAACGCAATCAACAATAAAAAAGATTATGTGATTAATCGATATCCTTTTTTAAATATTGTTTTTAGACAATTTTTTTGGTATTATATAAAAGTACTGTTATGGAGGCTAATCATGGAAAAAGTAAAAAAATTATGGAAAGAAATTAGCATCTTTGGAATTGTAATCGTAGTTTTTCTTGGGTTATTCGTTTATCGAAAAATTACTCACGTTGAATTTACAACAATCACTCAAAGTGCACTTGTAGAAAAAGTAGAAGATAAAGATAGTTTTGTAGTAGTAATCGGAAATAATAGCGATAACGCAACATTATCTTATCAAGATACAATGACTACATATTTAGAAAAACACCGTGGTAAATCTTTATACTATGTTGATATCTCTAGCGATAGTGATTACACTACCTGGTTAGAAGAAAAGCTTGACATCACAGATGGAACAGTGCCTCAAACAATAGTATATAAAGATGGCAAGGTATCTAAAAATAAAACAGGAGCATTATCATATTATCGACTTGCTCAATTATTTAAATAAAAATCAGCTAATGCTGATTTTTATTTTATATATAAACGTTCTACTCTTTTTGATATTAAACAAATTATTTCATAAGGGATCGTTTCCAAATCTTTAGCCATACTAGCTAGGCTAATATGATCCCCAAAAATTTCAACTTTATCTCCCGCTTTTACCCTTTCATCAACTCTTACCATTGTCTGATCCATACATACTCTTCCTACGATTTCAAAATAAGAATCATTGATATAAACTTTTCGCCCCTGATTTTTTCTAATTAATCCATCAGCATAACCAATTGGCAAAGTAGCGATAAATTCATCCTGTTTAGCAGTATAAGTTAAACCATAACCAATCCGTTCACCAGCTTTGACTTTTTTTACCATTGAAACTTTTGAAAACAATGACATAACCTGTTTATATTCATTTGATTCATCCCCAGCAGGATCGATCCCATACATCACGATCCCAATTCTTCCTAAATTAGAACCATTATCTTGATGATATATCATTGCTGCACTATTACAACAATGTATATATTTAAATTCAGTTGGATCAATCAAATCATAAAACATTTCCTGCTGCTGTTTAAAAGCCTCTATTTCCCCATCGGCTGTAGCATAATGAGTAAAAATTCCTTCTAAAATAAATTTATCATGATCGATTGTTTTCAACAGCTCATCTAATTCATCTTTACTTGTCAAACCGATTCGATGCATTCCAGTATCTAACTTAACATGAATCTTTAACGGCTGATCATCAATCAATGTTTGTAAATGATGCATATAATCTAAAGAAATCATTGTTAAAGAAATATCATAACTAATTGCTAATTCAATTTCTTCTTTAGTAGTCGGAACAGCACCCAATATCAAAATTCCTTTTTTTATCCCTAATTCTCGAAGTTCAATCGCTTCTGGCAATGTCGCTACAGCAAACATTTCAATATAATCAATATCCTTTATATAACTAGCAACTTCCTTATATCCATGACCATAAGCATCCGCCTTGATTACAGCCATTAAAGGACGTTTAAACTTTTTATAAGTCTGTTCTATATTTTCTTTTAAATATTTTAAATTAATAACAGCATATGTATCACGATGTAAACTCATACAAACCCTCCATACTGTCTTAGTATAATCCAAACATTATAATATTTCAATTAACTCTTAAATAATTTTAATAATTATGTAGATAGAGGCTAAGCCCCTATTTCAAACTAGATGTTTGCATACTACTAATAACACTTACCATTTCTTCCTTACTCAAATCTTCTGAATATAACTTACATAAAATTCCTGATTTCATCATTGTTAATTGTCCTTCATCATAAAACGCCACTCCATCAACAAGATCAATAACTTCACCATTAATTTCTTCAACATTGATCTCATCAGTTGCTACTATCGGTGTTTCAATAACTGTAAAATTTTTATCTCCGGTAAATTTTAAAATGTGATTAACGGTACCATCAATCGTCGATACTTTTTCACTATTTAAAGAACTTCCCATCAAAGCAATCGGATATAGAGGTAATTCGCTTGATACATTTGAATATTCACTTGTACTTTTTTCAAGAACTTTTTTCTCATCAAAACTATCTTTACTTAATTTAACCTCCGTTTTAAAATCCGTGAAATTTGCAGTTATAATTTCGGCATCATCTTTATCCAGTACAGTAACTTGTTTAGGCACTAATTCTTTATCAAAAATCATTTCTTGGCTAGTTATTCTCGAATCGTTAGGATAAGTAACATCACATTTTACTTGATAACCTGTTTTTATTTTTTCTACTTCACCTTTTTCTAATAACTCAATCAAAGATTGATAAATATATGGTTTAGGGGAATTATTAGGCCATTCACTTTGAAATTTAAAAATTTGATTTAATGTTGGTGTTAACACAAATACGCCATCCAGATTCTTTACAATAATTTGCGATTGATTTAACGATTTATCATAAAGTTCTACTTTATAATACTCATCCTTCTTTTCTTTAAAATAGCTTACATTGACCAAATAACTTTTCAGTTCATCATTTTCTACCATTTCCATATTACATGTAAGTGTATATTTATCATAAGCTTTTACTTTTTCGACGGTCTTATCTAAAGAGCTATCTTTAAATTTAAAAAATATTAATGATGCCACAACTAATGCAATAGCAACTGCAATTCCAATATATATTTTTTTCAAAATTACACCCCCATTAATAAATATGTTTAAATTTTAATATTATGTATAAAGTTATTTATCTTGGATACACTTTAATAAGGAGGATGAAAATAATGAATATAATACAAAAAATTTCCTTAATACTAACAATTATTGGGGCATTAAATTGGGGGTTGATTGGTTTATTCAATTTCAACCTAGTAGATTCGTTATTTGGTGTTGATAGTTTTTTATCAATGTTAATCTATATATTAGTAGGTATTGCTGGTATTATCAACATCATGTTATTATTTGTAGATTTAGATACAAAATAAAGAGCAGTTTCCTACTCTTCAATAATAAATGGGGTCATTTCTCCATTTTTTTTATTTATTTTTACTCTGTTTTTAACCATTTTTAACATTGGAATATCGTGAACAGAATCTGAATAAGCATATGAATTTTCATAATCGATCTTTAGATTCAATTGTTTAATAATCCTATTTAACCGAACCACTTTTTCTTCATTTTTACAATTCTTACCAACCATTTTACTAGTGTATTTACCATTAACAACTTCTGTTTTAGTCCCCAAAATACCATCAACTGGTAAGTCACAAAAACGAAGATATCCTTCAATCGAAGCTGAACAAATATAAACTTTATACCCTTCACGCTTTTTATTTTTCAATTCCGCAATAACATTTGGATAATATTTGGGAACTAGACACGTTTGATAAAACTCATTTATTTCATCATCATTTAAATGATCCATAGGAAATAGCCATGATGATTTAACCGTCTGAAACTTTACTATTCCTATTAAATACAAGGGAAATAAAACTACGATCTTTAACAATCTAAAAACAGCCAAGGGATGTTTTTTGATATAATATTTCAATAGTGCTTTACCAGAATCACCATGAATTAATGTATCATCAAAATCAAAAAAAGCAAACTTCTGTTTCATCAAGCAATCTCCAATGCAATTTCCATCATTGCCGTAAAACTTTTTTCACGTTCTTCAGCACTAGTTTGTTCATTAGATACTAATGAATCAGAAACAGTCAATAAAGTTAGCGCCTTTTTATTTAAATATGCAGCTGTTGCAAACAATGCATAAGATTCCATTTCAACACCTAAACAACCCATTGATGCCCATTTATCTGCCGTTTTTTGATCAGCATGATAAAAAATATCTGATGATAAAATATTTCCCACATGATAACTAACATCTTTTTCTTTAGCTTTATTAACCGCTTTTTCTAATAACCCATAATCACTTATTGCACTATAAGTACCTGGCAATTCATATTGATGAGCGAAATTTGAATCCGTACAGCAGCCTTGAACAATAATAATATCACGTAATCGCACTGCCTCTTTAAAAGAACCACATGATCCAATTCTAATAATATTCTCTACACCATAATAGCTAAATAATTCATAACTGTAAATCCCAATTGATGGCATTCCCATCCCAGAGCCCATAATAGAAACTTTTTTTCCTTTATATGTCCCTGTATATCCAAACATATTTCTAACACTATTAAACTGTTTTACATCTTGTAAATAGGTTTTTGCTAAAAACTTTGCCCTAAGTGGATCACCTGGCATCAAAACAGTTTTTGCAATTTCACCCATTAAAGCTTGATTATGCGGTGTAGCCATTGTTATTCCCCCTTGATTTTACCATCTTTAAAATAATAATATGTTTCACTACCTTCAGGTTCATTCAATTCCTTACCATTTACAGCTAAAATTAGATTATCCAGAAACTTTTCAGCATCATCAGCCCCCAATTGAGCATAATAACCATCCAGCACTAAAAAAGGTCCAAACCCATAATCATCTTGATCAAAATCAATAATTTCATCAACAATTTCATTATATGCAGTTTTAACTTCTTCAACACTTTCGCGATCGTCCATATCATACTTGATTATTTTCATATGTTCACCAAACTCTTCTTCAACTAGTGGCAAAACATTATTAGTAACATATTCACAATTTGAACATCCTTCAACATAAAAATATTTTAATGTGTATGTTTCAGTATATACATTTTTTTCCTTTTTTTGACACCCAGTAAAACTAAAACATAATATCATAACAATAAACAACTTAACTATTTTTTTCATATTCCACCTCTTGCTTTATTATAAACCAAAAATCCATAAAAGTATACTAATCATTATTAAGTCCCTAATATAACACTTTAATCACAAAAAAAGGAAATAGCTATTTCAAACTATTTCCCTTTTAAAATCATTAGTCTTCTTTCTTTTTCTTAGTTTTGTAGAATGCTAACGTTGCAAGTGCTAATCCTGAAAGTGGATATAACATATTTGTTGTATCTCCAGTAGCTACACTTGTTGTTGTATCACCGGCTTTGACTGAATTACTTGCTTCAATCACTTCTAATCCTGCCATTGCCTTCGTTAATACTTCTTTTGCGTTATCTACTTGTTCCTGTGTTGCTTCAGGATCATTTAATACCGCTTTAGCTTCATCTAATGCTTTTGTCATCACTGACCATGTCTTCGCACTGTAATTTGTGACATTTAATGTTTCAGCTTTATTGATCAATCCTTGTAATAGATCCTTATTTGGAATTAATCTTAAGTCTAAGTATGCTCTTATTAATGCTTCATATGCATTATCGACTGCTTCTTGTGTTGCATCTGGATCATCTAATACTGCTTTTGCATTTGCCATTGGTTCATCTAATTTAGCGACACTTGCTTCTGTATATAAACTCTTATCTAAGCCATTTACCATGTCATATGCTTCTTGTAATTTTGTCTTATCTGCTCTTAAGACTAAGTTTCCAATAGCATTAGTTAAGTTATTTAACGCTTCTGTTACATCACTTTCTAATGCATTTTCATCATTCATGACTTCAGTTGCTGCTTCGATTGCTTCTTGCAATGCTGCCCATGAATCAGTTGTATAATTTTCTTCTTCATAACCATTTGCTTCTTCTAGTAAAGCTTCTAAAGCACTCTTATCACCTTTTACAAAGTCTAACATATGAATTGCATTAGCCAAACGATAGAAGGCACTATCAACTTTAGTTTGGTCAGCACCAGTATCCACTAAAACATCTGTTGCTTCTTGTAAAGCTGTTTCAAATTCATTAACGACTGCTGGTACGACATTATCCAATGCCCCTTGAGTTTTTAAAGTATTTGCAGTATCAACAGCTATTTGTAAGGCTGTTTTATCTGTATCAAGTTCATCTTTGAAAGTAATATCTGCAAAGAACATATTATGATCTGATAATCTATTATCAATCATTTGTACTACTTCAATATCAATATTTTTAGATACGATTATATTATCTACACAATTTACATTCATTGTAGCATCTACACCATTAAATGTATCGAAGAAAATATCATTCATACCATTAGCTATATTATAATTATCACCAAAGATTTCAGCAAATTCTTCTCGATATTGATCTGCATTGAAATCTCCAACAACAATTCGATATGATAATGGATCAGCATCCATTGCTGCTTTTAATGTTCTCATTTGTTGATGACGTAATTCTGTATCTTCATAAGATAAATGAGTATTATAGAAAGCCACTTTATGTCCAGCTAATTCCACAACACTACGTTGATAGATACGTTGTTCATTACCAGCACTTTCTAACATAGCTGATGATCCATCATTTAATGGTGATTTTGATACTGTACCAATACCATATTCACCACCAGCATAGTCTATCGCTTTACTGAAGAAAATATTACTATAAACATCGCCTTTAAATCCTTCAAGCATATCATAGTTATTTCTACTTGTATACTTATCGACTTCTTGAATACCTGCTATATCAACATCATATTTTTCTAATTGTTCACGAATTTTGTCAACATCAGGATTTTTATTTGCAGCAATATTATATGAACCAATTCTGACTTTACCTTCTTCTTTTGCCATAAATGAATCGTAAGCTTCATTTAAAGCTGCAAGATTTTCATCTTTTAATGTATAATCATCAGCTTTAGCCTTAACATCATCAATAACTTCCTGTAATGCTGTCATTTTTGCTTCAGTATTGATTGATTCTGTTAATAATTTTTCTAATTCTGAAATACGATCATAAACTGCTGATGTATCGGTATCAGCTACATCTTTTAAACTGATTCTATCGATCCAGTAACTTGCTTCTGGACGTTCGTTATTAAATAAATATATTTTACCAATATTTGAAGGAGCAGCTGCCGAACTACGATAACCATAATTTTCAGCAAATGCAACTTCCTCACCACTTGGCACTGTTACATATGCACTATATGTTCCTTCTTTTAAATTAACTTCAATTCTAATATGATATTTAACATTTTGTTCAAAATTAATAGTACTTTGAACATAACCTTTATTACCATTATAAGCACCAAAAGTTCCTTGATACATACGGATAATAACTGGAACTTGTCCATAAGCCGTATAGTTTGAACCACTATTACCAAGTCCTACAGCTGTATTTGTCTGATCTGGCGCAAGAGTTGTTACCATATCAAATTCTACATCAACTAAATATGTATTACTTGGACCAATTTCTTTATTTGCTGAAACTGCTCCAGCACTGTTAGGCGCTTTTGCAATCAAAGCATCTTTTGCTGGCTTCAATTCTGTTTCTAATGGTCCATAAACTTCAAACTCATAAATACTTCCACTATACCATTGACCATTTCCTGTATGATGCCATCTTTGTTTTTGGATATATTTTACATAACGCGCTTCAACCGCATCAAATTTAACGACTTCATCAGTTTCTGGTCCATCATTAGCTGTTGTTTCATCTTTAACATAAACTGTTGTAAATTCTTCACCATCTTCAGAAACTTGAATTTCATATTTATCAACAGCTGATTCGTAACGAATATTGATTTCATCAATAACTCTTGTTTCTTCTAGATCTACTAATAACCATTGTTCATCTTTATCTTTAGCAAATGAAACACGTGATTCTTTACTTACAAGACCGTCAACTGCTTTATCAGCAGTAAAACGTCCATCATTTACTTCTAATCCTGATACTGAAACCGGTCTATTTAAAGCATAGTTTTCTGATTTATATCCTAAAATATCAGCAATTTCTTCTGTTGTCATTGCCTTATTATACACAGATATACTTGACAATGTACCAGTTGTATTTTCAAATACTTTTTCAACTGGAAGAACAAACGTTGAGCTTTGTTGCGTTTTTCCTGCAATCGTTGTATTTGTTAACTTACCATTTCCAATCTTCTTGCCATTAATATACAATGTTAAATCTTTGTTATTACAAGCTAAAACTAAATCAATATCTTTATTTGCTTCTAAAGTATAATCAAATGTAAATGAATATTGATCACGTGAATAACCAAGTTTCCCATTCATATCAGCAAAGAATGTTCCATCTTTACCAGTAAATAAAGTTGTATTCTCAGTAATTTCGCTTAAATTAAACTTCATAAATACAGTATAAGGATAACCTATACTATCCATTGGTAATGATAAATATCCATCACCATTAAAACTAATACCATTTTCACCTAATTGTCCATTAACAATAGTTCCATCATATCCATTTCCACTTAAATCTGCTACAGTATCACCTGCATCTTCAAAATCATAAGATACTAATTGATCTGTTTTACTTTCTACATATCTTCCTGGATTTGCATTAGGAACTTTATTTTGTAAAGCATCAATTCTTTCTCTAAATTGTTCATATGTTTGATCAGCTTCATCTTCTCCATACCAAGTTTTTTCTGCTAAGACTGAAACTGCATCTTTTATACGATCATAAATATCAAACCATGAAAATCCTGTTTTAAATGATGTCATATCATTCCATAAAGCAAATTCAGCCCCTTTTGTTTGTGGGTGCGCTACTGGCATAATTGCTTCACCAGAAGGATTTCTTCCTGATTTAAAATTATTAACTTCGAATTCTTCATATAATCTTTCTGTATCAATACGATCTGGATATCCAGCATTTCCAGCAGGAACAATATACAACCATCCTCCATATGTATTGATCACGTCATAACCCGCATCATATGTTTCTTGAACATCAGCCCAATATGGAGCCCATAAGTTCATAGTTGCTTCATTAGTTACTGGAGTTGTTCCGTTAAATCCATTTTTACCTAGCGATGCCCATACTCGACTTTCATAACCTTTACTGTTAACATATTTAATAAGTTCATCAGTCCATTTGCGCATTTGTTCACCATATGCTTTGTCATATTCATCAGTACCAATATGGAATTTATCACTTTGAATAACTGGATCATCACCATCCAAATATTCATCAAATAAATTTTTAATGATCGCTATATTAGCATTATAAGCTTCTTCCGTTGTAATATCCAAATAGCCTGCTTTATTAGCTAACATCTGGACTCCAGGAATATCTCTAAACGCTTCAGAATGGTATGGTGTATCGATTTCAGTGATAACATCAATACCATAATTTTTCATATCTTTTTGATATTGTTTGTATTCTTCTTTTGTATAATACCCATCAGATGCTACGATTGATGGATAAACTTCACTTTCTAAACGGAAAGCACTATACCCAGATTGTCCCCAGTAATCATTAATATGAATATGTGCTTCGTTTAACTTATACCATGACATATAAACTGTCATTTCTTCTAAGTATTCTAAAGGAATATACATTCTTCCTACATCGATCATACCTGCACGTACTTCATATTGAGGATAATCTCTCGCAAGTCCTTTAGGAGCAGTGTTATTATTTTGATAAAGAATTTGTGTAATAGAAGCACCACCATAAATCATCCCTTTATAAGTAGGAGCTTCGATCGTTACATAATTAGCAATATCTAAATAATATCCTTCTTCTCCCAATTCATCAATAGTACTACCAGTTTTTAACACGATATCTCCAGTTTGTGGTTGCCCACTTACAACTTCGATATCACGTCCTAACATATCTTTAAAATATGTCTGGATCATCTTAGCGCTATCTAACCATTCATCATCTAAAACAACGATACGAGAAGCAGCTGTTAACTGATAATCTCCTGTTGCTCCTTTCCATTCTCTAAGACCTGGAACAACATTTGGTTTTTCATTATCTTGTTGTTCAACATCATATTTTCCATTAACAACAAATGCAATATCATCTGATAGGGCAGTATCTGTTTCATCATCAACATTTTCAACCTTATACATGATATTAACTGGCATATCAACTAATGGTTGCGTAACTTTTCCAGTTTTTGAAACAACTTGTTCATTATCTGTCCCATATAATGAAATTTTATATCCATCTGGTACTGATGGTATAACAAGTGATTGTCCATCATCTGACAATACTGGCGTTTCTTTTTCGATTTCATCAATAATACTTCCAGCATTGTAAACTTGTTGAGAATAAACCTCTAATTCATAAATAGAATATCCATATCTTGCAGTTTTTGGTGTTTGACACAAAATACGAATATATCTAGCTGTAAACACTTCAAAGTCTTTATGTTCTTGCATTCCTGCTGCATCAGTACCTGATACTAATACATCAAAGAAGTTTTAACCATCTAAAGATCCTTGAATTGTATACTTTGTAGCCGTTGCTGCTTCCCAATTGATATTAATTTGAGAAATTGGATACTCTTCTAATAAATCAACCATCATCCATTGCTCAAAATTAGAATCCCATTGTTCTGCAGGTGTCCCAGTTCCTAGTCTTTTTGTTGACCATCTCGAATCAGCACTAACAATTCCATCAACTGCTTTTGAAGCATCTTTGCCTGAGTCAGGATATACACTCGATTCAGATGTTGGCTTGTTTAAAGCAAGATTTTCAGGAGTCGATGCATATGTTGGCGAAATTTGGATCAATCCAATAACCATCAAGCATGATAACAAAAAGCTTACTAGTTTTTTACCTTTCATTTTCCTCCATCCTTTCATTAATTTTACATCAGCGCGTAATGTAAGCGCTTAATTAATTCTACTTTTTATCTTTATCTTTGTCAATAATCACCCTAAAAAAGACAAATTAAATACTAATTTTTGCCATTGTTAATAATTAACCATATATTAATCTAAAAATTTAATCTTTTTTAACTCACATTTTCCTATAATGATCCCTTTATAAATTATTAGAATTCTTTAATCTATTTTATATAACAAAAAAACAAGACCTACACTGTAAGTCTTGTTTTAAATTATCTTTTATCTATATCTTCTTTTTCTATTTCCATAGATCGCTAGAGTTGCAATTGCAAGTCCTGCAAGTGGATATAATAAGTTTGTTGTATCGCCTGTATCTATTGCAGCAGTTGTATCTCCTGATTTAACTACTTCTAATCCATTGATACTAGCCATTAAGTTTTCATAGGCTGCATCTACACCAGCTTGATCAATATCACCATTAGTTAAAGCCGCTTGAGCTTCTTCTAATGCTTCCATCATCACTGACCATGTTTCAGCACTGTAATTTGCCACGTTCAATGATTGAGCTCGATTAATTAAGTCTTGTAATAGATCCTTATTTGGAATTAATCTTAAGTCTAAGTATGCTCTAATCAATGCTTCATATGCAGCATCTACTTCCGTTTGTGCTGCATCTGGATTATCCAATACAGCTTTAGCATTTGCCATTGGTTCTGTTAATCCAGCTACACTAGCTTCTGTATATAGACTCTTATCTAAACCATTTACTTTATCATATAATGCTTGTAATTTTGATTTATCAGCACTTAATACTAAGTTTGAGATTGCCTCTGTTAAGTTATTTAACGCTTCATTAACATCACTTTCTAAGGCATTTTCATCAGCCATTACATCTTTTGCTGCATCTAAAGCTTCTTGTAATGCTGCCCATGAATCAGTTGTATAATTTCCTTCTTCATATTTTTCAGCTACATCGATCAAAGCTTCTAGATCAGTCTTATCACCTTTTACAAATTCTAACATGTGAATTGCTGTTGATAAACGTGTAAATGATGCATCAATTGTTACTTGACTAGCATTAGTATCAGCTAAAATAGTTTGGGCTTCTTCTAAAGCAGCATTAAATTCATTAACTACCGCTGGTACAACATTATCTAAAGCTCCTTGAGCTTTTAATATATTTGCTGTATCTACAGCTATTTGTAATGCTGTTTTATTTGTTTTCGCTGGTTCAACTTCAACTAATGCATCTTTTGCACTAGCTAAAGCATCTTTTGCTGCACTTACTTCTTCAGCAGTTGTAGCATTTACTGCTACCAATTTTGCATTTGCAAGCGCATCAGCAAATACTTGATAAGATTCAGCAGTATATAAATCTGCATCAACTTTATTTGCTTCACTAATTGCGCTATTAAGTTCAGCAACATTAGTTAAAGCTGCTTTTAATGAATTATATTGAGCTGTTAATAATTCTAAAGCATTTTCAGAAGCTGAGTCCATTACTTCTACTTTCGCTAAAAGTGAAGCTAAAGGATCAGCAGTTACTTTTGAGTAATCAGCTAAATTAATTGATTTAGCATCATCAAGAATCATCGCTTTTACTTCGGAAATCTTTTCAGCTGTTGCTACTGTATCATCTCTAGCAACATCGATTTCTACAGCTGCAGCAAAATTATTACCATTATGAGTAGATAACGCTGTCAATCTAATACCATATGCTGTATACATTTGATCTAGTTGGATAACATTTTCTTTAGTTTCACTTGAGAAAGTACCTTCTTTAATTACTGTATAATTTCCATCAGCATCTTTAATTT
Organism: Thomasclavelia saccharogumia DSM 17460; assembly: GCF_000686665.1. GTDB lineage: Bacteria > Bacillota_I > Bacilli_A > Erysipelotrichales > Coprobacillaceae > Thomasclavelia > Thomasclavelia saccharogumia. Next base: position 16,402 of record NZ_JMLH01000051.1, read on the forward strand.
CTAATCTATAATCTTTAATTGATCCGTTAGAAGACGCTCCGCGTCCAGTATATAAGAATTTATCAAATGTTTCAGCACCACCAAAATCAACTGCAATCCAGTGATTATCTGTACATGTTTCTAAACCATGATAATTAGTATGCCACCATGAATTTAAATTTCCATCAATAGCAGCCATTGCATTAGCATCACCAGTAGAACCAGTTTCTTCTGAACATGCCGTTGCAGTCCAGTTTTCATGAGATGGCGTAATCATTTCATTTACATCAGTAGTAAATGCTTGTACTTCATCATATCCAACTGCACTATTTTTAACAGTAACTTGTGCCAATTTTCCAGTGAAATCATTATCCCCAACGATAATATTACCACCTTGAACAGCTTCATTTAAATGATCAGCATCATATAATGAGCTTGACAATTTACCATCAATATAAATTTTAAGCATTCCATTAACTTCACGAACCGCATTAATAGAATGTTGCTTACCATCATTAACATTTCCAGTTAATGTAGTAGTTGTAGAAGTTGGAACATATTCATCTGTACCAAATGTTCCATGTGCTTTTTCAACAACTGTTGTAACAGTTTCTTTAGAACTTAAAGTAAGATCTTTAACTTTAAATACCACATAACCATCATTATCGATCGTTAATGATACATCATCACCTAATTTAACTAAATCAACATTTGTAGCAGTTGTTTCCACACCTAAATTGATACTAAAATCTGTAGTTCCAGTAAATTTATTTTCAGTATCAACTGTATACGCTTGATCAATGCCACTTAACCAAACAGTATCTTGATTAGCATTATAAGAAGCTTCAATTTCACTAGCATCTTTTAAATCATTTTCACTAGACACACTTGCTACAACACCATTTTCATAGTATGCAACATTAATATCTTGTGATAATTCATTATTATTGAAATCTTTAACACCTGATACAGAAACTGCATTAACATTAGTCAAAAGACTTGCTGTATTTAATACCACAGTTCTATAATCTTCTTTTAATTCAGCAGTTACTTCTTTACCAGCAACTCTATAAGTACCACCTTGAATTCTTTCACTAAATTTTAAAGTGATTTCATTATTTCCAGTTGCTTTAGCAGAAATAATTTCAGGTTTATCATTATCAACATGTCCATATTGTTGAATGATTGTTTGATGTGGCGCTAAAGTGACTGTAATTGTATCACCATAAGAAAGTGTATTTTCAATATTTCCTTCAGCATAAGGATAAACTTGAACACCCTTAGCATCTTTTAAAGTTGTTTTAGCACCAACAACGTCTGTTATTTGTAAAGAATATGTTTGTTCTTCATCAGTTGGATTTGTAAATGAAATAATTCCTTCATTTCCATTCCAGCTAGAATATCCATACACACCATTTCTTGGCTGATTTCCAAATAACTTCGCGTTCTTTAATACTTCATGATTTTCTTCAGCCCAAGCTAGAGCATCAGCAGTTACTTTCCATTTAGCATCATCCATAATAGATGGTGAATAATATAATTCCCAGAAAGCTGTACCACGAACAGCATTAGCGAATAAGAATTCTCTAAACACTTCAGTAGTTGCACTACTTCCATCTGATACACCATAAATTGGATCATGGTTATAAATATTCTTTAATGGGAATTGAATTTGATTTTGTTTATATAATTGATAATAAACTTGATCACGATAATAAATCTTTTGTTGATGTCTTTCACCAGTACCTAATTGACCAGTATCTCCAGAATCTTGTACCCAAATTGTATTTACCCATTGTAATAACCATGGACTTAAATTGATATAACTTGTAGCATTGATAAATAATCCTTTTCCTTCTTTAGCACGAGCTTCACGAACATTATCAAATAAATCTGTCCATGCTTCCCACATATCAGAAGTAAAGTACATATTTTGATCGCCACCAGTCATATGATCATGACTAGCATTGTTACATGGTCTTGAAGCAAAACCATCCCATTTCCAATAATCAATATCAAATTGATCTTGGTAATTGATTGCCATTTCTTCAAAATTCTTCAAATATTTACGAGAACCTGTACAAATAACATTTCCTAATGCAGAATTTGATTGTACATATCCAGTTCCTTTAGATTCTAAATATCGAGCAAATGTTCCAAAGTAATTATATCCACCTTGAGGTCCTACCCATAAACCAAATGTTGATTGTAATTTATTAGATAAAGATGAAGATGTATACAATTCATTAGGGAACTTAGCGTTAAATTCCCAGAATCCTGTCTGGTTAGGTGTAGTTCCTTGAGAACTTCCTGGAGTTGCTGTGTATGTACCATCATAATAATTGTTCCATCCATCATCAACTACATAAGAATCTAATGGTTCTACACCATTTTCTGTTAATCCTTTTTCAGTTCCATAGAAAGAATCAGCAATACTTTCATCAGTAATATTCATCATATTATCATACCATGAATTATACTGTTTTCTAAAATCTGTTGGTGTTGCAATATCTTCAATATATTCAAAGAAATCTGTTTGAACTACTGAAGTATCTGTCCCTTGTGCAGCCCCAACAACATTCTGCCAAGTAACGAACTTACCATCTGTTGTAAGTTGATTATCTTCTTGTAAACGTGTAAATGTTTTACCTGAATAATAACGAATTTGTGTCGTATTATCTTTGACAATAGTGTCAGTTGCTGGGAATTCAGATCCCATAAATAAACCATTTACATAAATTGGTTGTCCTAACATTAATTCATGTTGACCAATCCACATTGATGAAATTTGACTATCATCAGGATGTGACCAAACACCTTCAGCATCTTCTGGTAACACAAATCTATCAGTATCGATGTAATCGATTTGTGCTTTATCCTTATCACTTACACTAATTTCTAAGAATGAACGCATGTAGTGATCACCAGCTGTTAGTACTACTACTTGATCGATGTTATAAGTAACACCATTAATTTCATATGGTTCATATGAAATTGTTAATTTTTTACCATTTTCAATGTTTTCAACATTAGCACCAGCATATACTAAATCACTAGATACGATTGCATCTTCGGAAACTGGTGTAACTGCAACATTGTAATTTGGTCCATAATATTGATCAGTATAAAGATTTAATTCTGCACTTGTAAACTCTTGCGCACTACCAAAAGCAACTCCTGTTTGAACAACTCGTACATATCTAGTTGTATAAGGTTTATAGAAGTTTGCATAGACACGATCTCCTACATTGTGTAAACCATCTGCATCATGTAAATTATAAGCTTCACTTGTAAAATTACCAGCACCTGCTAAATTCCATTTTACACCATCAGCGCTAACATACAATTCAAATTCACCCATAGTACCATTAGTACCATAAGCTGCATCATGATATCCTGGACGCTTGTCAATTGATAATGAACGTACAGTTTGTTCTTCACCTAAATCAATTTCAACAGTAATTGGATGTCCACTTACAGTATATTCATCAGGATATGTATTTAAGTCTCCATCAATTACTTTAGCTACTGCTGCTTCACTAAAAGCAGATCCATTAGCATTTTTGATCGTCATTGTCCAATTACTACGATCTAACACTTCAGTTGGTTCAACAACTTTTTGTGTCTTTGTAATTTCTTGATCATAGAAATCAATTTCTGCGCTTGTGAATTCTTGAGCAGTCCCAAGTGCAACACTAGTTTGAACAACTCGTACATATTGAGTATCTACAGCTTTATCAAAGTTTACATATACCATATCACCGACATTGTATAAATCACCAACTTTATGAAGATTATAATCTTCTTCGGTAAACTCTCCTTCTGCTATTTTAGTATACTCAGCACCATCAGCACTTACCCAAACTTCATAACCTCCCATAGTACCATTGATACCATAAGCAGCATCACGATACCCTGGACGTTTATTTACTGACATTCCGGCAATCGTTTGTGTTGTTCCAAAATCAATATCTAATGTAAAAGGATGCCCACTTATTTGCCAATAATCAACATTAGTATTTAAATCACCATCAAATAAAGTAGCTACCTGGCTTGCTGAAAAAGCTGTCCCAGCTGCATTTTTCAATGTTGCCTGCCAACCATCAGTAGATAAAGGAGTAGGATAAACCCATTCAGGATCATTTGTTATTTCATTATCATCTTCCTCAGTTTTACCTTCACTAAGAGTATTAATAATAAAATCTTCTGAACCTTTTTGAGGTTCTAAACTTTTATTGATACGTTTATTTAAAATTGAATTAGTTAAAATCGTGCTATCTTTAATCGAAAATTCTCTTGAAATGTAATCATTCCCAATAGATACAACATCATCACTTATTTGCGTGATAACACTATCATTAGTTGCCTCTACGGTATTAACACCAGCAGTTAGACCACTTACTATTAGGGAACAAGATAATACTGTACTGAATAATTTTTTTATTTTCATCCTTTTTAATCACCTTCCCCAATTTAATGGTAATTATCTTCTTTAAATTATCTTATAAATCATAAATAATAACAAACCATTTTTTACATTTCAACTTAATTCCTCTTAAATAGCGTATCAACACTCCTTCCAACATTAGTATAACATTTTTATATTTTAAATTATTTGCACATTTAGTATAAATATTTATATTTTTTATTTACTTATATTTATAACAAAATTTTAATATATTTACTAAATATTTATACTTTTACTATATTTAAGTGTTTTTATTCATATTAACTGCAATAAAATGATTTTAGCAAATATCAATTATTGAAAATCAAAACTAATTTCTACAACTATATTATTAATACTCAAGCTGATAAATATCTTAAAATAATCCAATAATATTTTTTATTATTTTAATAATTTTATTGAATAAAAATAATTTTTATAATATAATGTAAACAGATAATATGAAGTGACCTCCTAAGTTGTCAAAAAGTGGATTACGATTCATAATAAGATTAGTAAAAAAACAAAATTATGAAAGTCGATACCATAACGACAATAGGAGGTCACTATGAAAAGTATAATTTATATTGGGATGGATGTCCATAAAAATACGTACAGTTTATGTGGAATCAATTCATCAACAGGAGAAGTTATTGCACAGACAAAATGTGCTGCTGAAGTAAAGAATATTCTTAAATTTATTAAGTCAGCTAAAGAAAGAATGAGTGAAGAAAATGAGGTGGATATTTTAACAGGATATGAAGCCGGATGTTTAGGATTTTCCTTATATCATGAACTTGCATACCATGATATTCCATGTGTTATATTAGCACCATCAACAATGCATGGATCAGTCAAAAATAAAAAAGTAAAAAATGATAAGATGGATGCCTTTAATATTGCCACTAATCTTATGCACGATTCATACAAAGCTGTTCATGTACCAACAGATCATGACAATGAAATCAAGGAATATATAGGTCTAAGAGAAGATGTCATCCAGTCAAGAAAGAGAATCAAACAGCAGATCAGTGCATTGGTATTGAGACGAGGATTAAG
>NZ_JMLH01000052.1 GCF_000686665.1 Thomasclavelia saccharogumia DSM 17460
TATATAATTCTTCCATTGCTTTATAAGACCCATAATAATCTCCCAATGGATGATGAATCAAATATAGATCAAGATAATCTAATCCAAGATTATTCAAAGAAGTATCAAATGCTTTTAATGTATTTTCGTAACCAGCATCTTGAACCCATACTTTTGAAGTGATAAAAAGTTCTTCTCTAGGAATTTTAGATTTTTTTATAGCTTGACCAATTTCTTTTTCATTGCCATAAACTGCAGCAGTATCAATTAATCGATATCCCACATGCAAAGCATCAAGTACACATTTTTCTGTAACAGCGGGTGAAATATGTAAAGTTCCATAACCTAAGGTTGGAATATTGATACCATTGCTTAATAATTTATATTGCATTATTTCCTCCTTTCGATTTTTATTTTAAGTTAAGTAATAAAAAAAGTACAATATTTATATTTTATTGTGCTATAATTGGAAGGAATACTGAAAGGAATGAGATTATGATTGAATTTTATCAATTAGAACAATTAGTTATGGTGGCAAAAATGAAAACATTGTCTATTTCTCAGCTGTCGCTTAGCATCATATAAAAATCAGACTATTTGAGATAATTAAATTAATAAACAATTAAAAACAGTTGAGATAATTTGATAAAATTATATGCAAATTATTCTAACTGTTTTATTATTATATAAGTAGCAAAAACAAAATGTTTCGTTCATCAAAAAACATGGTTCAAATAAAAATAACGGCAAGAAACCTGTATTATCAGCGACGTTGATGAAGAGAATCACCTGATACTTAATGGTAAAGAAACACCAGCTATGTATTGAGTTTTATCATCACAGATAAAAGAAAGAATCTCTTTTAATTAGAGATGGCTTTAAAGAATTTATAACACTAGCCAAGGAAATAAAATGCAGTTTACAGACAATAAATGCTAATTTACATGTTAATAAAGAAGGCTATTCAATTAATACCATTAATCAGATACATTCAGAACTAGAGATATTTTTAAAAAAATATCATGGTATCGCGTCAAGGAATTTACAGGGATATCTAAATATGTTTGTAATATAAATATAGCATTTCAATAGAGTAGTACATTTATCAGTCTATTGGTGTGGCATAGCTTTTCTCTATTGAATATAATAAAAACAGGTTAAGATCTTTGCTTCTAAAGCTTATACCTGTTTTATCTTTTTAACCATAAAATTTCAGATTGCATAAAAAATGTAAAAACCAACAATAATATTAATTTCATAACACTTTGACAAAATCAACAATTAATAGATCCATACAAAAAAAGTACTAATTTAAATCAAATTTAATCTCCTTAAACTATAATAAATACCATCTTTATCAGGATCAATAAAAGTATCAATTGCAATATCTAATAATTCTTGCGGTGCCTTTTCATATACGATTGGTCTTGCTACAACTTTCATAATTTCTAAATCATTAAGGCTATCACCATAAGCAATACTATCTTGAAAATCAATACCCAAATACTTCATTATATATTTTGCACCATCTCCTTTATTCCATTTCTTTTGAATAATATCAACCGCAAAGCCGTATCGTACAATTTTAAAATCCTTATTTAAATACTTTATTAACATATCATACTGTTTTTCATCAAGAATAATCCCACTTAATTTCGAAACCGGATTACCAAAATCAAAATACTGAACATCTTTATATTTTACCTGATTAAATTTATTAATAACAACATTCTTATCTTGCCCGCTTTTTATTTGTCTATCAATAGTTTTATTGATCAAATCAAACCCCGTATAATAATAATCTTTACACTCTAAACCATATGGAATCTCATATTTATGTAAAACTTCCATAACTTTTTTTAAAACATTTAAATCAAGTGGATGTTCATAAATACATTGTCCATGATAATAGATTACTCCTCCAGCACTAGCAATAATCCCATCAAATCCAATATCCAATATTTCATTTTCAATATATGATAATGGTCTTCCTGTTGCTAAAAAAACAAGATAGTTATTTTCCTTTAATTGTTTAATTGCCTGCTTGTTTTTTTCTGTCAACGCAAAAGATCGACCAATCAACGTACCATCAATATCAAAAAATATAATCTTTTTCATTTTGTTTTTTACCTCAATTTTATATTATAAAATACTACATTTATTATTCTTGAATACGAATAGAAGGAATTTTTTTCTTAAAAAAGTTTTTTAAATCATATTGTTCAGCAACATCTCTATTAAAAATAATATATTGTTTAGCTTTAGAAATTACTAAGACATAATTAGTCGTTTCTAGATATTGACAAAAGCAATTATAGTTAATTTCTACATGAGCATTAGTATTAGTATTTATTATCACCATATCTTGATCATTAAACTTATAATGATAAATGATTTCATCAGCAGAATTTGTTTCTTGAAATCGTTCATAAATAATATGCAAAAAGTTTTTCTTTTGTTTAAATAAGATAAATTGCAATCCAATGATACCAATTATACCAATAATAATTAAAACTATTCTAGTAACTAAATTACTTTGAAGACACAAATATACTATATATATCAATAAAAAAATCGAAAAACCATGAACAATATAAATATTTCGTTTTGGAAATATTGCATCCGCAATTTCTTTTGAATCATCTATTTTATATATACTCGTTATTTCCATCATTTTTCTCCTTGTACAATTTAATGATATTCACGTATAACCTTTAGTTAGCATAATCAAACTACATTCTTTATCTATCCGAATGTTTTATAATTATAACACTAAACTATTTTTTGTTCCATCAATTATCATTTAAGTTTCAATATTTTACATATTCTTCGTGAACTAAAAAGTGTCATTTCCATGATTTTCCAACAATCACTTTTTGTCAATGATTCTCATAGCTTCTTTTATATCACTCATAAAATATACAAGCTTATCTTCTTTAATGATCTTTCTCATCTAAAATAAAAAATCGATCATTTATATTGCCAACCCTCTAAAAAAAGAACCAGTTCAATAAACTGATTCTATCTTACTTTTAATTTAATATTCGATTTTACAAATCTACAACTTTGAAATAATAATTGTTTTGTCATCAATCATATATTTAAAATCTACCCCTTTACAATAAAATGCCGAATATTCTTATCATTTGTTATCATCCGTACATTTTTGGATTTATCTTCAAATGATCGATAACTATATTTTTCTTGACAGTATTTTCAAATTGGTGCATTTTTTCAACTTCATAATTATATATGTTTATTCAACACCAATTCTATCCTACTTTATCAAGATTTCATTAAAATTGATTTTATTCTGTTTAAATCAAGTAAATTTAATATTAACTTTATCTCAATTTTAGAGAGTTTAAACACTTTTTAAACACCAAATTCTGTTTTTAAATTTATATTTTTCCTAATAAATAATTAAACGAATCTTCAAAATTTCAATTTTGATAATCGAAGAATAGTGATGCATAATTGTTCCAATATTCTTTTATTTTAAACAAGACTAAAGTAAATGCATTTTATTAAAAGTACTGTTTCACTCATATCAGTTATAAAAGTTAATTAAATATCTATTTTTAAATCAATACATCAATAATACATGCTGTTATTGCTTCTAGTACAATCTTTCTTATTTCTCGAACATTATTAAGTTTTGAAAGATTTTTCTCTAATACAAATAAAACATTTTTATCCTCAACTAACATTTTTTCATCCATATCCAATTTATTAAACTCTTGCTCATAAATCTTATATAATATTGTTTTTTTTGAATTAAAATCTAAATCGTTATATTTAATTATTGCATCAAATCTAGAACAAATCGGTTCTCCTAACTTGTCTTTTATATCCTTTTCAGATTTAAAATTTGATGTACAAATAATTATAGATCTTCTCAGCTCAACCTTGTAGTTTCTATCTTCAAAAATCCCCTCATCAAACAATTGATAAAATGCACTATGAAAAATAGGGTTTGGCTTATCAAATTCATCTAATAAGATAATATTTGATTCTCTCTCTAAAAGTTCCCTAGCAAAACAATTTTGCGAATGTTTTCCACCAAATAAATAAGAAGCAAAATCTTCAGAATGAAACATTGAAAATTGCTTTCTTAAAATTTTTTGTTCCATAATATTACTTAAAAATTTTGCTGTTTCAGTTTTCCCTACACCTGTAGGACCATATAAAAGGATAACACATGGCTTTTGCATTCTTCCTTTCGCCAAAGGATATAAGGCACCTATCACTTTTTTTATCGGTTTTTCTTGTCCTATTATTTTTCCATTGATTGTTCTTTTTATTTCTTTAAGAATATTGATATTGATATTCTTAAATTCATATTTATCTTTCTCAATTTTAACATTAGTTAACTTATGAATTTGATCCACAATATATTCTGGTGGATTTTGCAAATAGAGATGATCTATATCAAATTCATAAATGAAACCTATAAAACTATTGAAAGCTGATTCAGTTATTGCTGAATAATCATCAGAATAGACTACCACATTATCATAATGAGGAGCTTCTTCTTTTTCTTTATAATCTTGACCCTCAACTTGATGCTTAACCACTCTTCTTTGTGCATCACTTTGTGAGACCAAGTCAACAAATGTTATAAAATTATAATTTGGTTTTATTTTTTCAAATTCTCTTTTAGGACCAATAAATATGTTTATATTCATCTATAAACACCTGCCAATATTACATCATAAACTTTACAATCCATACTATTTGTATTAGTTTGTGACTCATCAAATAAATCAAAACCAGATATATTTTGCTTTTCTTCAATTGAAAATTCAGATTTCATTGATAGTTTATTTAATTCAATTGTACCAACTTCAATTGTATGAAAAGTTAAGTTCATTTTAACAAGATCAGAAATTGAATAATTATTTCTAAAAGCCTTAATGTTAAAACGTAATACAATTGGATTCTCTTTCTCTATAGTCATTAACTCATAATAACCACGTCCTCCAATTAGAGCTTGATCCATTTTTGCAGGATTTAATTTAAATTCTCCTGCATCTATAGTCCCTTCTGTCATTACAAGATAAGGAGTTAGCATTTTGTAGTAGGAAAAAGATTCAGGATAAGGAAGCAGTCTCTTATCATTAAAAATTTTTACATATTTTTTTGCTTTATTTACACTCAATTCAATATAATCAGTTAAAATTGTACTTTCCAAAGCCCTTTTAATAACAGTCGATCCTTCTCGATCAAATGTAGCGCTACCTTCAATACTTCCTTCAGCTTTAAAAAAACTTAGAAATTTGGTTGCACCTTTCACTGTTGCTTCAGTTCTTGTTTCTAAATTATTAGTTTTAGAAATAATATTTTCTTTGTGTTCTTCAGATTTACCACCTTCAAAAATATAAATAAAATCAGTTGCTGCTCCTTCATCAAAATATACTATTTTTAATAGTTGTTTTTCTTTTTTCATTTAATTTATCGCCTCTTTTTTACATACAATAATAAATCTATTAGTCAAATTCTATGATTTCTTCACCTTTATTATAAACATCTATTTGATTATCAATATTTATTCTATTAACAATCCAGCCTCTTGCCTGACACATCTTTATAAAATCATCAATACGATTAACTCCATTCATTTCTTTTAACGTAACAACAACTCCAAATTTCAAACCTCGTCCATCTTTTGAATTTAATCGTTCTTTTGTTTTAATGCTTAATCCCCATAAACCAATACCATATGCTTTCCTTGGTCTACTTTTTTCTTTAAGAACATCATTAATATGCTTAATATTATCCCACTTTCTATATAAGTTACGTGCATCTTCTTCATATAAGGATGTAGAAATTTCTTCAGATTGCTTATTTCCATTAATTGAACATATTGTTGTTCTCCCTTTTTTCTCTTGAATTCTTCCAAAATGAATATCCATCTCTGTACTTGTATAATCAACACCCTGATTTCTAGAAGCTTTTGGAAAATAACATAGTGTTGCTCGAGCAAAATAAGGATGTGCATCTTTTATTTTGGGAACAGGAATATTATACGTGTATGTTTCGTATTCATTAATGACACCATTTAATAAAAATTTTATCTCATCATCAGAAGAGTTCACAATATCATTAATATGAATAGGAACAACTCCATAACCAATGGTATGAGTCGTATCATCCTTTCTACTCCAACCAGCCGCTGAATCAATAATTAATGCTTTTGCTAGTTCTCTACTCAATCCTACAATATAAATTAAATAAGCAAGCTTTCTAGAAATCCAAGGAGCGGCAAATGATGTTCCTCTTACTTTTGCCTCCCCTAACGGAGTGCAAACAGTTATTAATTCATTATCATCTCCACCATAATAACTGACATCGGGTTTATGAAAAAAAGATAAGACTGGTCCAATTCGTGTATATGATGCTTTTGTACCATCTTGCTTAACAGAATTAACAACTAAAGAGTTAATTGAATCAGCTGGTGCCCCTATTCTCATTTCTTTTCGAGGATTAGAATTATTATTTGTTCCAGCAAGCACAAAAATAACATCAAATTCATTTTGAATCTTATCTAATTCTGCTGCTTCTGGAGAAATAAAATTTTGATTAGTCTCTAATTCTGAACCTAATGATAGATTCCAAACTTTTATATCTCTATTTTGAGAAACAATTTGTTTAATCATTTTTAATATACTAAAAGAACTAAATCTATAAGCAGTTGCTATTCCGAAATGTCTAACTCTAAATCTTCCACATCCATCTTGTAAATGCGGATTAAATGATGGCCCATCAACAATCAATGATGAAATTGCAGTACCATGATAATAATCATCATCAGATAATTCAATTTCATTATCTAACATATTTTTATATTCTACCCATTCTCCAAAATAAACTCTTTTATCAAAATGAGTATCTAATACGCCAATTGTAGGTTCATTTGTTGGTGTAGGAATAGACATTATTTCTTGCCCTTGAAATTCCAAAATTTTTTCTTTACTGATTTGTGTCAAATCTTTAACATGCATAGAAATGAGATAAGGAGCTTGATTCTGAATAAGTTTGATTTCATCTGGCATAAGACGTAATGTTGTTTCATCTATCTTTTTAGCATTAATCATATCAATACCAAATTTACTTAATAAAGTATTCGTATCAACATCTGTTTGATATATGGTCACAATAGAACGTTCATTAATAGATTCAGTAATTTCATCTATATGAAAGCTATGAACAAAATACGAATCAATAATCAATTTAATAAATATGGTTCTTTTAATGATGTGTTCATATTGATAATTTTGTCTATTAATTTTACCAATGTCTTCATGTGTTATTTTCCCATTATAATCTCTTTCAACAATCTGAAATACTTTCTTCAAATTATGAATTGTATTATCAATAGTTCCTAGCTTAACATAATGCGTAAAAATATGATTTCGAATTTGTTGTCCATTTTCATCTTTTATGAATCCAAACTTCGATCCCCTTATTGAAAAATTAGGGCTTCTACTTTTTTCTGATAACATTGCCTGAATTCTATTACTTTTTGCAATGACATGGATATAATATACACTTACTAAAGCTCCATCTATATCTCTATTTTCTTCCCAAAACTTCTGAATTCTTTGTAGTTGTTGCACTAAATTTTTCATATGTTCAGAAGAAACAAATTTATCTTTTGGTAAATTAGGAGGTCCAAATGAACTCTTATTTTTTTGATCATAAAATGTTCCTTTTAGTTGTAGTAAATTATTCAAATTCATTTCCTCCTTTCAGTTTTCTAGCAATTTTGCTTTTTGAAACCTTTGTCAATATTTCAATTTCTCTAATTGTGAAATTTTGATTTTGTAATTCTCTTAATTCTGGTTGATTATTATTACAAACTATTGAATATAATCTACGCATATAATCTGTGCTATCCTCTGGATTACTGAAAGCTACAGCTGTTTTTATAACATTCTTCAATTCTCCTGGATAGGGAATTTGATCATATAAACCAATAATTTTTCTAAATAACCTTATATTCTTATAATTAATTTTAAATTTTTTTAGATAGCTCTCCAATAGTCCTTCAGCAACTTCTATTAAATCTTCTTTGCTGTATCTGTTAAAATCAATAATTGCATCAAACCTTCTACTCAATGCTTTATCAAAATATTCATATAGATTTGTCGTAGCTATCAAAACAACTTGCTCATTCAAACGATCCAATCCTTTTAGCATTGTAGAAGTAGCCCTTCCCATTTCTCTTAAATCATTTGAATTAGTCCTATCTAATGCTAATGCATCTACCTCATCAAATAAAATAATTATTTTATCCGGAAATGTAAAATTATTGATTTCTTTAAACATTGTTGATATATTTTTCTGTGTCTGTCCTAATTTACTATCGACAAGTGAAGAAAAATCAACCATATATATTTCTCTTTCTAATATTCTTGCTATCTGTTTGACTGCTTCAGTTTTACCAGTTCCTGGAGCACCTTGAAGCAAAAACTTATTAATACCAACATTATAGCTTACTGCATTGACTATTCCTAAAATATCTTGTGTTATCACTTCTGGCAAAAGCAATAATTCAGCCGAATTATCAATTTTCTCAAAAAAATCTGATTCATTTGTAGTCATTTGTGGAACAAATGTATTAGCATCTGATAATAAGGCCATAATATATTCAGCTAATTGATAATCTCCAATCGAATCAAAATATTTTGCAATTTCATAGGCCTCACTCTTGAAACCTGAATCATTATTTTCAGAATAATATTTAATCAAATTAAGAATATTTTTCTTTTTCATAGCATCACGTTCTCCTTCCAAAAATATTATATAACTTTGGGACAAATATTTCAATATTGGGACAAAAAATAAAATATTTTATAACAATTTATACTAAAATGATTTGCTATTTAATATTAAACATCCTCTTTATTGTCATTTCATAATGTAGATATACTTTATTACCACACTTAAAAGTAACTGCATACCCTTCATTAATTAATCTTCTTACTACGTATTCTGCTAATCCTGTTTTTTTACAAAATTCTTTAACACTTAAAATTTCTTTATCCATTCAAATTTCCTCATTTCATAAAATTATTCTTGATTACCCCTCTAACGCAGGTATTAAAAATCATATTGGCTTATATTTTAGACTTTTCAGAATCTATATTCACCAAACCTGTGACATAGGGATAATCAAAAAATTATTTAATATATTTTTTTAAACACCAAATAAACACTTTTTTATAAAATTAAGTTTCTGTTTTTTCCAAAAAAATATATTTCAACAAAAAAAGTCTGATTAAATCAGACTTTTTTATCAGTATTCTATACTATATTATAGTATTGTTAAGTATCGTGAATTATTCAACACCAATAATAAATGAATAAACTGGTTGTTTTCCATTTATCACTTCTAATTCTACTTCAAAATTATCCTCTATAAAACTTTCGATTTCTTCGATATCTTCATCATTAACATCTTCACCATATATTAAAGTAACTAACTCTGAATCATCATCAATCAAACTTTCTAATACAACTTTTAAAGCTTTCAATTTATTATCTTTGCAAGCTACAATATCCTTTTCAACCAAAGCCATATAATCGTTAGCTTTAATTTCAACACCATCAATTACAGTATCTTTGATGGCAAATGTAACTTGTCCAGTTTTTACATTTTTGATTGCCTCATTCATTTCAGCAACGTTATCATCTAAAGCAGCATCCGGATTAAACATTATACATGCTGATAATCCCTGTGGTATCGTTTTAGTTGGGATAACAATTACATTTACTTCATCTTCAAGAATTGTAGCAGTCTGCTGTGCTGTCATAACAATATTAGAATTATTTGGTAGTATGATCACATTTTTAGCATTTAAATTTTTGATTGCCTGAACCATATCTTCTGCTGATGGATTCATAGTTTGACCACCACTAACAACATAATCACAATGCAATTCTAAAAACGCTTCCTTTACCCCATCACCTGCACATACAGATATAATCGCCGTTTCTTTTGCTTCTTGAGCTGACTTCATATTATCATCAACACCCACGATTGATTTTGTGTTATTTTGAATCTTATCAGCTTGTTCTTGCATATTTTCTATCTTTAGTTTTACAAATTCACCAAATCTTTGAGCAATATTTAAAGCGTTCCCTGGTTTTAAAGTGTGTACATGGACTTTAACAATATCTTCATCCTGCACAACTACAATACTTTCCCCTGGAATTCTAGCTAACTCTTTTTTTAATTGATCTTCTTTAAACTTATTGACTAATGATGGTTCTAAACGAAGAATGAATTCTGTACAATATCCATATCCTTCTTCTCCACCTTCAACCTCAGCAACAGCATCCATTGCTGAAGAAGATGATTTGATTTCTACATAATCAACTCTTTCACCAGCAAGAGCCGCCATAAAGCCAGTAAATACCAATAATAATCCAGCTCCACCACTATCTACTACCCCAACTTCTTTCAGCACTGGTAACAATTCTGGTGTTTTTTCAAGCGAAATTTCTGCTTCTTTTACAAAATAAGAAAAAACATCTTCAATTTCCATTCCTTCTTTTGCATATTTAACAACAGCATCCCCCGCTTCACGAATTACTGTTAAAATAGTCCCTTCAACTGGACGCATAACTGCCTTATAAGCAACTTTAGCCCCGTTTTCTAAGGCCTGTGCCCAAAGAACTGCATCTGCATCTTCATGCCCTTGTAAAGCCATTGCAACTCCTCTAAAGATTTGTGACAAGATAACTCCCGAATTACCTCTAGCTCCCATTAAAAGCCCTTTAGATAACTTTTTAGAAATTTCTCCAATATTGTTAGAATCTAGATTTTCAATTTCCTTAGCACCCGCTAAAAACGTCAAAGACATATTTGTTCCAGTATCGCCATCAGGTACTGGAAAGACATTTAACGCATCTATTTCAGGGTGATTGTTATGCAAAGTATTAGCCCCGCACAACACCATCTCTTTAAATAATTTACCAGTTAATATTTTCATTTTCTATCTCCTCTACTCTATTCCACGTACACCTTGAACATATACATTAACAGCTTCAACATTAACATCTAAAGTAGATTCAACAACATATTTCACTTTCTTTTGCACTTCATGCAAAACTTCAGTCATCTTGATTCCATATCCCAACAATACATAAAGATCTAAAATAAGTCCTGTTTCACCATCACGAGCAACTATACCTTTAGAATAATTTTCTTTACGCAAAAGATCATAATAGCCATCTTTTAACTTTTTCTTACTGGCCATTCCTACAACCCCGTAACATTCGATTGCTGCCCCACCGGCGATTGTAGCAACAACATCCAGCGATATATTGACAGTTCCCATATTATTATTTTTTTCAATCATTTATATACCTCCTTGTATCTATCTCATCGATACTCATCAATAACTAATTATATCTTAAAAAGCAGTTCTTGACAATTACTAACACTAGATTTTATTTTAGCAGAACTCATTTTTATTGCAAGAAAAAAATATTGATTTTTTTTAAAAACTAATTGATTTTATCATTATTTAATGATAGAATATCCAAGTACGTTAAAACACTACTAATGAAGAGGAGGAGAACCATGTCAAGAAAGTGTCAAATAAGTGGTAGAGGACCTATGTCTGGAAATACACGTTCTCACGCATTAAACTCAAGTAGAAGAAAATGGAATGTTAATTTACAAAAAGCTACTATTTTAGTAGATGGTAAACCTACAACTGTAAGAATTTCTGCTAGAGAATTAAGAACATTGAGAAAATCAGCTTAATAATATAAATAGTACTGCTATCGGTACTATTTTTATTTTATCCAATTATAATTATTCTATGATATTAATTAATAACAAAAAGTGTTGAAATACAAGTTTTTTATTTATTCCAAAAATAAAAACTATAATTTCAAACACTTTTTTACTATATAACTAATCAAACTTCGATTTATATTCTTTCGGCGTTAATCCTGTAACCTTTTTAAACACTTTAGAAAAATAATTATGACTTCGAAAACCTAATTCAACTGCAATTTCTTTAATTTGATAATTTCCTTTCAACATTTCTTTAGCTTTTTCAATTCGATATTCAGTAACTAAATCTGTGAAATTTTTAGATGTATGGGTACTTAATAAATTACTAATATAAAATGGCGTCACACCTAGATATGATGCAACATTATTTAAAGTAATATTCTTTTTATAGTTAAGTGATATATAAGTTAAAGCTTTCTTCACTAAAACATTAGATGATTTTTTATCAAATTTATTAATCAACTTAATTAAATTATCTAATAAAACATTTATCTTCTCTAATAAATCACAATAAGGATTATCATTATCTAACTCTATCATATATTTTCGATCATAAAAATCAATTTTAGATTTGAACTCCTGATTAAATAAAATAATTAGCGTTTTATTAAAATCTTGAATAATTTTTATTAACGAAACTTTATCTATATATATAATTTCCAAATAAAACAAATTAATTCTTCGCTGCATATTTAATGTATCAAACTTTAAAAAGTCTTGTATTAAATTTTTACATAATTTTTCTACATCATATGAATATCCTGGTGACAAATTATTTTTAGAATCACTTTCTTTTAACTCGATTATAGAACCAATATTTTTTATTGCTGATGCATAAGATTCATAAAAATTTTCATAATTAACACAAATATCTCCGACTCCCATTTGGTCCAAACCATAAAAATATTTCTTTATCAAAGCCTCAAACATTTGGATATCCTGATTTGACAATCTTGCAAGACTAAAAACAAATAAAACATGCACTTCATAATAACTGTCCTTCATACAGCGACACCCAAGATCCTCTATTTCAGCAATAAATGCATGAATCTGATGAGACTGAAAACTATTCTTTTGAAAAACTATACAAAATCCTGATTTAGGAACAATATTTAAAAGCGAAAAATATTTTCTTATTTCATCAGGTTTAGAATTCTGAACAATACTATGTATACAATCACTTTCAATGATCGGTCTAAGTTCTTCCATCTTTAAGACTAATTGGGTAGCCTGATTTTCCTCATTTTTTTTCTTATCGATCTTATTAATTATCTGATAAATAATATTACACATATTTTCAATCGATACTGGTTTCAAGATAAAATCTTCAACATCCAGCTTGATTGCCTCTTGAGCATATTCAAAATAATTATAAGAGGTGATTACTAAACTTACAATATCCTTATTTATTTTTTTAGCAAATCCAATCGTTTCTAAACCATTGATTCCTGGTAAATCAATATCACTAACTAAAATATCTATATCCACATCTTTTAATATTTCCAAAGCTTCCATCCCGTTAGAGGCATTATATACAATCAAAGATTGTGAAAAATGTTCTTTTAATAATGATACAAATGCTTTACGTTCTATTTCTTCATCTTCTACAACTAATATCCGATACATAAATTTCCTCCACTTTAATTTCAATAATTACTTCAAAACCGCAACCAGGATAACTATTAAATGATATTTGTGCTGTATTTCCATAAAACATTTTAATACGCTGGATTACATTATACAAACCAAGGTTATTTTTATTTTTGTCATGAAAATCATTTAAAATTCCTTTTTCTAAAATTTCTGTTTCTACCCCTATCCCATTATCACTAACACTAATAACTATATGATTATCAAGATACTGGATATTAATTAAAACCTCCCCATCTTTAATTACATCTTTTAATCCATGTTTCACTGAATTTTCAACCAAAGGCTGAATCAACATACCTGGGATTTGAATATTAGGCAAATTTTCTTCAACGTTTAAAGTAAATTTGATTCTCTGATAAAACCTTCTTTCTTGAATATAAATATAATTTTCAATCGATTCAATCTCACTGTATAAATCACTCGTTTTATTAGCTTTGTCTAAAGCATATCGTAGTAACATTGATGTCCTATTGACCATTGCACTTGTATCCATCGCTTTTTCTTTATAAGCAGTCTTATAAATCATATTTAAAGTATTAAATAAAAAGTGAGGATTAATTTGATTTTGAAGTAATTTTAATTCACTTAAAGCTAATAACTCATCTTTTCTTAAATTTTCATTTTCTTTTTCCAATAATTGATGCTTTAACGCAGCTTTTTCTTTTTCATTTTGAATATTTCTTTGCACATGCTGTGCCATATCCTCTAAAGCAAAGCACAATTCTTCCATTTCCCTCGAACTATTAGAAATGCTTGAAAGATCATACTCACCCTTTTTGATTAATTTAATATTATTTAGTATTTGATATAAAGGCCGAGTAAAAGAACGTACTGTAATAACAGAAAACAAAATGAGCCAAATTATCCCTACTACCGTAATAATCGCTATTACAATAAAAAGTAGATTTTCATAACTATAAATTTCTTCTCTTTGGCTTTTAATCCCATCCGTTAAATATTCATAATAAGTTGTACTAGTTTTTTCTATTAAAGAAAATTGATTCAATAATTCATTATATTTAGTTTGATAATCTAATCCATCAGCATCTTTTGCCTCTTTAGCAGCGTCCTGATAACTTTCAAGCATATTATTAAGCAAATCAATTCGCCAACGATATTCATTATCAATATTATCTTTAACATTCTTTAACTTATCTTGAGCTAATGAAATACAACGATTATAAGTATCTATATCTTCTAAGTTTTCTGTATATAAATAATTTTTAAAACTAAAATTAGCTTGAGTTACATAATCATAAAACTCGTTTATATCATCGTATAAAGAAATAGCCTGATTATATTTTATCGTAGTGGTTTGATACAAAACATAATTTATCGCCATAAAAACCGCCATTATAAAAGCCAAACTAAAATTCAGTTTTATAATACTACGTTTAAAGCTTATCTTTGATCTATCCTTCATTTTAATTCCTCTTGATAATTGTCTACATTTTCTTTAGTAACCAACACCAATTTCACACTATTGACCTGTTGTTCTAATTCCTTTTCATTAACTAAATAATCATATAACCAATTTACTGCTTCATAACCATAATTATAAAACGAAGTAGCTACACTGCCATCTATCTGCTTATCCTTAATTAACTTAATAGTCTCTGGCATATCATCTACACCATATATAAGCATCGTATCACGAATTTTTAAATCTTTGGCTGCTTCATTGCAAGAAATAGCCGATTCACCAGCAAAATTAATAGCGACATTGATCGATGTTGAAGATAAAATATTCAACCATTCTTTTTTAGCACGTACCGAATCTGATTTGGATTCACTAACAGTTTTAATTACATAACCTCCTTCATGTTTTGCAAACACATTTTCTATTTCTTTAATTTGTTCGCTCGCTATGTCAAAATCTTTCTCCGCTACTTGAATTCCTATTTCCAAAAAAACATCTTTACCTAATTTTTTCTCTATATCAGATAAAAAAAGTTCTGCCTGCTCATTAAAATTCTTCCCCAAATATGCAAAACGCTCACAATCTTTAATATCTGAATCAACCAATAAAATAGGAATTCCTTTTTCTTTAGCCTTATTTATAATTTCCTTACTAATTACCCCCTGAGTAATTATCGCATCAGCTTTTTGAGCAATTGCTGTTTCAATCACTTCTTCCATCTTAGCTGTATCAATTGCCGTAGGGCCTAACCAATCCCCATGAATTTTTTTCTCACGACATGCTTTATCAAAACCATCTTTTGCCTTTAACCAAATTTCATGTTCTTTTAATGGTGTTGCAAATACAAAATAAAGTGATTTTTCTGTTTTTATTTTAGTTTTTTCACCACATCCTGTAATAAATAAAGCTATTAATAGTATATATATAATTTTTTTCATATTTATACATCCCTTCAACAACAATTATACATTAATTTGTAATTAAAAGGATCAAAAAAAGCTAAAACTTTAGATAAAGTTTTAGCTCATATCCTATTTTTTAAATTGGCGTTTAAAAGCATCAAAAATAGACTCTTTTTTTCTCGATAATTTAGAAAGCTTTGTATATAATTCACGTTCTTCAAATGATAATTTAGTTGGGATCTTAACTTCTACCTTAACCATTTCATCACCATAAGTTGAACCTCTTAAATCTTTGACACCTTTACCTTTTAATCGTAATACCGTACCCGATTGAGTTCCCGCAGGAATCTTAACTGTAACATCACCTTGAACAGTTGGAACTTCAACTTCACATCCTAAAGTAGCATCAACATTAGATACGGGAATCGTAATGTGAATATTCCGTCCTTCTCTTTGGAAATGTTCATGTGGTCTTACTTGAATTTCTACAAATAAATCACCATTTGGTCCACCATTGCTGCCACGACCACCTTTTCCCGCTACTCGTAACTGTTGATTAGAATTAATACCAGCTGGTATATCTAATTCAACTGTAACCGTTTTAGTTTCATATCCTCTACCATGACAATGCGGACATTTATTCCGAATCACTTTACCAGTTCCATTACAATCAGGACATGTCGTTTCTGTGACAAAAGTCCCAAATGGTGAGTTTTGCTGTTGTTGAATCGTTCCTCGTCCACCGCATCGTGAACAAGTTTGAACATCATTAGGATTTTTAGCTCCTGTTCCATTACAATGTCCACATGTAGCATCATAAGTAACTTTAATTTCTTTCTTTACACCATTTACTGCTTCCATAAAATCGATATTCAAACGCATTAAACGGTCTTCACCACGTCTTGGTCCATTATTTCTTTGGCGACTTCTACCACTACCGCCAAAGAAAGAACCGAATATATCTCCCAAATCAACATCTTCGAAGCCAAAGCCACTGAAACCGCCTCCGCCATTTCCAGCCCCCTGTTCAAAAGCAGCATGACCAAAGCGATCATATGTGGCTTTTTTATTAGGATCAGATAAAACTTCATAAGCTTCTTGAACTTCTTTAAATTTTTCCTCTGCTCCTGGTTCTTTATTAATATCAGGATGATATTGTTTTGCTTTTTTACGATAAGCTCTTTTAATCTCATCAGCTGAAGCCTGTTTTGATACCCCTAAGACTTCATAATAATCTCTTTTATCAGCCATCTTTCCACCCTCTTTACACTATTTAAAACCAAGGCAAAGCCTTGGCTTTAATAAACTAATTCTTTTCTTCAAAATCAGCATCAACAACATTATCATCTTGTGAATTTGTCGAACTTGTATTAGTTCCACTAGCACCATTTTGTTGTTGATAAGCATATGAAGCCATTTGTTGAGCCATTTGTTCTAATTCAGACATTTTAGCTTCCAATGTTGCCATATCATTGTTATCTAATGCAGTTTTTAATTCATCTTTTAATTTTTGAGCAGATTCTTTTTGAGTAGCATCGATCTTGTCGCCCTGCTCTGCTAAAGCTTTATCAATTTCATTGATCATTTGTTCTGCTTTATTTCTTGTTTCAATATCTTTACGTTTCTTTTCATCTTCAGCTTTATTAGCTTCTGCTTCTTTAACCATTCTATCGATTTCTTCATCACTTAGTCCAGTTGAGTTTTGAATTACGATTGATTGTTCTTTTTGAGTTTTTAAATCTTTAGCTTTAACATTTACAATACCATTAACGTCAATACTGAATGTTACTTCAATTTGAGGTACTCCTCGAGGTGCAGGTTCGATTCCATCTAATTTAAATAAACCTAATTGTTTATTATCTTTAGCCATTGATCTTTCACCTTGTAAAACATTGATATCTACAGCAGGCTGATTATCAGCAGCTGTTGAGAAGATTTGTGATTTAGTAGTTGGAATAGTTGTATTTCTTTCGATCAATACAGTCATTACACCACCCATTGTTTCGATACCTAATGATAAAGGTGTAACGTCCAATAATAATACATCTTTAACATCACCTTGAATAACACCACCTTGGATAGCAGCACCCATTGATACTACTTCATCAGGGTTAACTGATTTATTTGGCTCTTTTCCTAATAATCTTTTAACTGATTCTTGAACCGCAGGAATACGAGTAGAACCACCAACTAATAATACTTGATGAATTTCAGTTGGATCCATACCAGCATCTTTTAATGCTTGACGCACTGGGACTTCAGTTTTAGCAACTAAATCACGAGTTAATTCATCAAATTTAGCTCTTGTTAATGTTAACTCTAAGTGTAAAGGTCCCGCAGCACCAGCTGAGATAAATGGTAACGAAATTTGTGTTTGCATTGTTCCAGATAAATCTTTTTTAGCTTTTTCAGCTGCCTCTTTAATACGTTGCATTGCCATCTTATCATTTGATAGATCGATACCTTGTTCTTTCTTAAATTCATCTACGATCCAGTTCATAATTTTTTGGTCGAAATCATCTCCACCAAGTTTGTTATCACCAGCTGTAGCTAATACTTCAAAAGTACCATCAGCTAAATCTAGGATAGATACGTCAAATGTACCACCACCTAAGTCATATACTAATACTTTTTGTTCTTGATCTAATTTATCAAGACCAAATGCTAAAGCGGCAGCAGTAGGTTCGTTGATGATACGTTCTACTTCTAAACCAGCAATTTTACCAGCATCTTTTGTTGCTTGACGTTGAGCATCATTGAAATATGCAGGAACAGTAATAACAGCTTTAGTTACTGTTTCACCTAAATATGCTTCTGCAGTAGCTTTTAAATTTTGAAGAATCATTGCTGAAATTTCTTGTGGTGTATAATCTTTTCCATTAACATGCTCTTTATGGCTTGTACCCATATGACGTTTTACTGACATTACTGTATCAGGATTTGTTACTGCTTGACGTTTAGCAGCTTCACCAACGATAATTTCACCATTTTTAAATGATACTACTGAAGGTGTTGTTCTGTTACCTTCAGGATTAGCGATGACTTTTACTTCACCGTTTTCCATAACACTAACACATGAATTTGTTGTACCTAAATCAATACCAATAATTTTACTCATAATAATTTCCTCCTATTTATTCACTTACTTTTACTAAAGATGCACGAATAACGCGATCTTTCAACATATATCCTTTTTGTAACTCTTCAACAATCATATTTGATTTAAAGTTATCATCTTTTACAGTCATTACTGCCTGATGGAAATTTGGATCAAATTCTTGACCTTCGGTTTTAATCACTTCAACCCCCTGTGACTGTAAAACTTGCATTAACTGATTATAGATCATCTCATATCCTTTTAAGAAATTTTTAATTTCATCGCTAGGATTTTCAACTGCTAACGATCTTTCAAAATTATCAACCACTGGCAATAATTGTTCAATGAAAGACTGCATCATAAATTTCATTGCATTTGCATGTTCATTTTGTAATCTTTTTTTAAGATTTTCCATATCCGCAAACACTTTGTAATAATCAGTTTTCCAAGTATTCACCTCTTCTTCCAAAGCTTTTAGCTGTTCTTCAACAGTAATTTCTTCTTTTTCTTCTTCATTTTCTTCTTTTTCAACTGTTTCTTCAACAGTTTCTTCTTCAACAGACTCTTGATCCGCCATTTTTTCTTCAGCCATTACCTTCACCTCTATTCATCGTTTGAATCATCTGATTCATCAAAGAATGCTTGCTCAATATTCTTTGAAATATACTCTACTAACGAAACTACTTTTTCATAAGGCATTCTAGTTGGCCCTATAACTGAAATAGATCCCTTGGTTGTCGCTCCCGTTTTAAACGAGGCGGAAATCACTGAAACATCATCAATATCATTGATTGGCGAATCAGTTCCAATTCTTACCGTTACTCCCTCATCATCAGATAAAGGCTGTAAGGCATTCCATACTTGAGAGTTTTCAAATGCACTAACGATTCTTCTTAATTTATTTACATCATTATATTCTGGTTGATATAACATATTCTCTTTTCCAGAAAAATAAACATTGCTAGAAGCAAATTTCACAAATGCCTCTAGAAAAGCATTAAATAATTCTTCATGTTCTTTAACCTTTGCTGATAAAACTGGTTTAACATCACGTTCAAGTCTAAATACAACCTGATCGATCGGTGTTCCAATTAATAAATCATTCATAACATTGACACAGCTTACCAAATCATCAATATTATGATGACGATTTAGATCAAAGACTTTATTTTCAACATGACCCTGATTAGTAATAATAATAGCTGTAACTCGTTTATCATTTAACGGTACGATACTGATCTGCTGTAAAGTATCAGCACTTGAATCAGGTCCTAAAACTACTGATGTCAAATGTGTTAATTCGCTCAATATCTGACAGCTTTCATGAATTATTTCATCTAAGGTACGATGGCGATCACTAAATATTTGTGCCACTTGATTTTTCAATCCTTCATCTAAATCTCTTTTAGCAAGATTATTAACATAGAATCGATATCCTTCAATCGAAGGAATTCTTCCAGAAGAAGTATGGGTCTTTTCTAAGTAACCATATTCTTCAAGAAAACTCATCTCATTACGGATGGTTGCACTTGAATAAGGCAACTGGTATTTTGTCATCAAAGCTTTTGAGCCAACTGGTTCAGCCGTTTCAATAAACTCATCAACTATGCATTTAAAGATTAATAATTGCCTTGCTGTAAGCATCTTTTCACCACCCTTAGCACTCTTTCTTCCTTTGTGCTAAATACATTATACATCATTTTTTAGCACTGTCAACACCTTTGTGCTAAAAAATAATGAACTTTTTTATTGCTTAATAAAAAACAGCACAAGCTGTGCTGTTACATTAATTTAATTATTTTGTTTTCTTATTTACTGCTAATACCAATAAAGCTATTACTGATCCTGCTAATGAATATCCTAAGCTTGCACTATCTCCGGTCTTGATACTTGCTGTTGTATCTCCAGCTTTTACTGCACTGCTTGGTGCTTCTGTTTCTATCGGTGCTTCAGTATTAGCTACTAATCCTTCAATTGCACTATTCAATGCTGTTACTGCTGCATTTACTTCTTCTTCTGTTGCATTAACATTTGCCATTGTTTCATTTGCATTTTCTAATGCTAAGCTTACTGCTGCCCATGATTCTGGACTGTAGCTTGCACTGTTTAATCCGTTTGCTTTATTAATTAGGTCATTTAATAAGTCTTTATTTGGAATTAATCTTAAGCTTAAATATGCTCTTGCTAATCCATCATATGCTTCATCTACTTCTTCTTGGAAGGCATTTTCATCTGCTAATACATTATTTGCTGTTGC
>NZ_JMLH01000053.1 GCF_000686665.1 Thomasclavelia saccharogumia DSM 17460
AAATAAAAATATCAATCATAGGGGTATATGAAATGGCTGGATATTTTTATCGGCTAAAAAAGTGTTAGAAATATTATTTTTTCCTAATCATAGTTCCATTGCATTTTGGACACTGACAGCTGTATCCTTGATTTTCTTCACCTAAAAACTCTTCCAGTATTCATTTTGGTACTTTTTTATAACCACATCTCTTACATTTCATCAGTATCATTACCTCTGGTTCCCCCAATAATTCTGCTAGTTCTTCATCGGCCAGATTAATCACTTGTTTACCTTCTTCTTATGCTCATAGCTGTATTTTGCTTTGAGAATCTTTCGGTCACGATATTCTCTGTCATTTTTTAGTTCTTCTATTCTTTTTTGTTTATGGCTCAACAGTTCAGCCATCCTGTTATAGGTCTTTATTGATTTATTTGAATAAAAACCAAAATATCTGTAAGCTATTTGACGCTTACTTTCAAGATGCTTTTGTCTGCGATATTTTCTGTCGTTGAAAAGGGAAGCCAAACAAGCAGTGATCGGTTTTTGATAAAGTAGAAGCGAAGCTGAGCAGGGATAGTAAAGACGATATGACGATGTTTGGATTTAAAAGCCATAGAGCTGACATAAGCAGCACGTCTTTGACTGCATTTAGAACCACATATCAAAAGAAACATCCCTAAGTTTGCCTTTATCATGTAATATAGGAATGATAAGTTATTAAAACTAAGCATTAGACATGATAGGATATTAAGTTTAAAATGAAGATATCAAAAAGATATCTATTTTTTTATTGGAAAATCATGTAATAAATAAGGATGAATTTTTAAGAGTGTTTATTATAAAATTTCTATAACTAAAAAGATATATTAATAGTGGAATTGTTGATTCAAGTGAAGAGTGATAAAGCGCCTCAACGTATAAGCTTAGTTATAACAATAGAGCAGATAGAATTTGATCGTAGCCTTATAAAAATATCTTGAATCATCTGAAATGAAGACAGTAATAGAAATATTGATTAATAAACAAAGAGTAAATCTTTTAGATAAACTCCCAATAATATAGATATCATTGATTATATGATTTATTTATTTATTGAAATAGGAGGTAAAAAATGGATAATTATATTTTTGAATTAAGTGAAAAAGTGAGTAGAAAAAGTGTGTCTTATAAAAACAGATATGGAATTAAATTAGCTGGTGATTTATATATGTCAAAGGATATTGATATGAACAAAAAACATCCAGCATTGGTGATTGGAGCACCTTATGGTGGAGTTAAGGAACAAGGACCAGGTGTGTGGGCTAATGAACTAGCACAAAGAGGATTTGTTATTTTAACATTTGATCCATCATTTAATGGATATAGTGATGGTGGCAAGATGCATATTTCTTCTCCTGATTTATTTACAGAAGATTTTAGTGCAGGCGTTGATTTTTTAGGAACAAGAAGTTTTGTTGATAGAGAAAAAATCGGTGCTATTGGTATTTGTGGCAGTGGAGGATTTGCTTTAGGTGCTGCTCAAGTTGATACAAGGATCAAAGCTGTTGTGACTGCAAGTATGTATGGACATGACTAGAGCTATGAAAATGGGAGATGGTGATGGATTAACAAATGAACAATGGTATGAAACTTTAAAACCAATCAATGAACAAAGATATGATGATTTTGAAAAAGATTATCCAACATTAACACCAAGAAGTGCATTATTGACAGTTGATGAAACAACTGATCCTTTAAGTAGAGAATTTCATGAATTTTATTCTACACCAAGAGGATACCACCCAAATGCTATTGCAGCATTTAGTATGTCAAGTACGATGTCATTTATGAACTTTAATTTATTAGACAATATCAAAAGAATTTCACCTAGATCAATTATGTTTATTGTAGGAGAAAATGCTTTATCTCGTTTCTTTAGCGATGATGCTTATAAAGAAGCTAATGAGCCTAAGGAACTTGTTGTTATTGAAAATTGTAATCATGTTGATTTGTATGATGATGTAAATAAGATTCCATTTGATAAGGTAGAAGAATTTTTTAAAACAAATTTAAAATAGGAGAAGAAATTATGAATAGACCTTATATATTCTGTCATATGTTAACTTCACTTGATGGTAAAATCATGGGTAACTATATGGATACATCTGAATGTGATGAACCAGGTGATAAATTTTATGATATTGCATTTGGAAAAGAACCATATTACAAGCATCAGGGATGGTTATCTGGAAGAGTTACAACAGATGATAATTTTACAATGTATAAAAAGCCGAATTTAAATGAAAATGATCCAGTCGTACCAGAGGGTGATTTTATAGCTGATGGAGATTATCATATGTATTATGTTTCAATCGATCCTTCAGGGAAATTGGGCTGGCAAACAAATACATTAACATATGTAGATACAACGGCACATGTGTTAGAAGTTTTAACAGAAAAAGCCAGTAATGCTTATAAAGCCATGTTAAGAAGATTAAATATTTCTTATGTTATAGCTGGCCAAGAAGAATTAGATTACGAATTGCTGATGGAAAAGTTATATCAAAAATTTCATATTGAAACTTTGATGCTAGGAGGAGGCGGTATCCTTAACTGGTCATTCATTCAAGCTGGTTTATGTGATGAATTAAGTTTAGTGATTGCCCCAGTTGCAGATGGTTCTTCTCAAACACCAGCATTATTTGAAACACGAGAAGGGTTGACACAAGATATCCCAGTAGGATTTGAATTGAAGAATGTAGAAACTTTATCACAGGGAGGCTTGTGGCTACGTTATGAAGTGAATAAAAAAATAACTGATTAAAATAGTTTTTATAAGATAAATTAAATGATATTAATTATTGAAATTATCAAAAAAGAGGTAGATAGAAATGAGTATAACAAAAAATGCAAAAGAGTATCATGAAAAAATGTTTCCTGAATATGAATCACAATTATTAAAAACTGATCCAGAATTTATCGAATTATTTGATAATTTTGCTTTTGATGAAGTCGTCAATCAAGATGATTTAGATGATAAAACAAGATTTATAGCGATTTTAGCAATCCTTTTAGGATGTCAGGGAATTGATGGATTTAAAACAACGTTGAAAGCAGCTTACAACTTTGGTGTAACACCTGTAGAAATGAAAGAAATTGTCTATCAGGGAACTGCTTATTTAGGAATTGGTAGAACGTTTCCGTTTTTGCATGCAATCAATGATTTTTGTACCAAGAATGATATTGCGTTACCTTTAGAAAGACAATCGACAACAGATAGAGAGAGTAGATTGAAAAAAGGTATTCAGGCACAGGTGGATATTTTTGGTGAAGGAATGAGAGATTTTTATAAGTCTGGACCAAAAGAAACCAAACATATTAATCACTGGCTAGCAGATAATTGTTTTGGTGATTATTATACAAGAAATGGTCTAGATTATAAACAAAGAGAAATGATTACATTTTGTTTTTTAGCTGCACAGGGAGGTTGTGAACCACAGTTGATTTCACATGCAGCAGCTAATATAGGGATTGGCAATGATAAAGCATTTTTAATAAAAATAGTTTCACAATGTTTGCCATATATAGGGTATCCAAGAAGTTTAAATGCATTGCGTTGTATAAATGATGCAGAAAAAAGTTTAGAAAAATAGGAAAAAGATGCAACAATTGTAATCATAGATGCTAGTGCTCATTCAGGATTATATCGAAAATGACATTAGTAAGTATTGATTCATTATAAAAATATGACTTTTTTAAATTAATATTGATGATGTTGAGATGTTAAAAATAATTGATACCTGCGATTTAACAGTAGGAAATGTAAAAAAAATATGAAAGAGATAAAATGATTTTTAAAGAACATTTATAGAGAGATCAAAATGAAACGAATAGAAAATAAATTTTGAATAAAATTGATAAATAGAATTATTAGTATATAAAAGTTTAATATGAAAATAACTTTAATTTATTTTGATATAGTAAATTTAAGATATTTAGAAATATTTTAAAAGATTAAAAAGGATTTGAAATTTTTTTCAAAATACTTTAAAATACTTTTAGTCGTGTAGCGAATAATATGCAAAGCGTAATTATAAGGTCACTTATATTACGCTTTTCTTTTTTTATTATATTAAAGCAAACGATAAATTATTTTAGGGGGAAGAAAAAATGCCAAAAACTAAAAAACAAAGTATTATATTTGGAATTATTATGTCAATGACAATGGCTTATGGAATGGAAGTTTATAACGTTGCAATTAAGGAAGGACTTCATTTGACTAATGGCGGGTTCAGCAATATGACAAATAGTGTTTTTCTTGATGCTTTTTTTGAAGCAGCTTATATGTGGATTTTTGTTTTTATATTCTCTAATTTATGGGGAAACAAAATAGGTCATGCATTAGCCAAAAAGATTATTAGACCTGAGCAGGATAATCCTTTCTTTATTACTCTTATTATTTCAGCATGTACTGTTCTTATCATGTGTCCAACAATGAGTATGATAGCATCTATATTATTCAATGTAATTCTTGCTGGTAGTCCGATAACTCAGCTTCCGGCTATATGGGTAGGAACGCTTATTAAAAATTTCCCGATGGCACTTTTATGGAATTTATTTGCTGCTGGACCAATTACAAGACTGATATTTGGAAAGTTAGCACATAAAATTAATTAAATGAAGAAAATTATATTAGAAATATAAAAATATTTATTTAAAGAAATCATCAAAAAGGAATAAGATTATTTAATCTAATTCTTTTTTTGATTTAGATTAAATATTATGAAAGTTTAATGGTATTAAGAATCTTTGTTTATACAGCGTATTGAAAATAACAATGTGTTTAATTTAGAGTGGTGTGAAAGCGCTATCTTTTTTTTAGTGGAATTATTTTTATAATATGTTATAATGTTTGTGTCTAAAATTAATAAAGGGGGAGTGACACATGCTCGATGATTTTTTAATTCACGTATTTCATAAAGGAAATACTCTTGAGGCGTACAAACTTTTTGGTGCCCATTTTGAAACTAATAACCATAAAAAAGGTGTCCGCTTCACCGTATATGCACCTAATGCACGCAGTGTGCAAGTTGTAGGTGAGTTTAATGACTGGGATGGAAAAGATCATTATATGGAAAAATATAGTGACGGTGGTATTTGGACTTTATTTATTCCTGGTATTAAAGAGTATACATTATATAAGTATCGAATCGAAACTCAGAATTTTGCGACTGTAGATCGTGCAGATCCATATGCTTTTTATAGTGAATTAAGACCTGGAACAGCGTCAAGTGTTTACAATATCGAAAATTTTCGGTGGTCTGATAAAAGATGGATGAATAAGCGTACTAAGAATTTTGATAAACCAATGAATATTTATGAAGCAAATATTGGTTCATGGAAAATGAAAAAGGATTTTACAGATGAAGAAGATGGTGAATTCTATACTTATGAAGAAATGATTGATTTATTAATACCGTATTTAGTAGAAAATCATTATACTCATTTGGAGTTAATGCCATTAACTGAGTTCCCTTTTGATGGATCATGGGGATATCAGGCAACAGGATATTTTAGTATTACTAGCCGTTATGGAAAGCCAAAAGGGCTTATGGCTTTCATAAATGCTTGCCATAAAGCGGGTATTGGTGTTATTATGGACTTTGTTCCAGCCCATTTTGTAAAAGATGGTCATGGATTATATAAGTTTGATGGTGGTTTTGTCTATGATTATCCCGATATTAATCGTCGATATACAGAATGGGATAGCGTTTATTTTGATGTTGGTCGTGAAGAAGTTCGTAGTTTTTTAATGAGTAGTGTAGGTTTTTTAGCCGAATATTTTCATATAGATGGAATTAGATTTGATGCAATTAGTAATTTGATTTATTGGAAAGGAAATAAAGAAGCTGGTATAAATGATGGCGCTCATGAGTTTATGAAGCGTATGAACAATCATATGAAAGGCTATTATCCAGGGGTGATGTTGATTGCAGAAGATTCTAGTGATTTTTCTGGGGTTACTAAATCACCCGATATAGGTGGTCTAGGTTTTGACTATAAATGGGATTTAGGCTGGATGAATGATACTTTAAAATATATGAAGTTAAATCCAGTTTATCGTAAATACGATCATAATTTATTAACTTTTTCAATGGCGTATTTTTATAGTGAAAACTTTATTTTACCATTCTCTCATGATGAGGTAGTTCATAGTAAAGGAACTATTATTGATAAAATATGGGGAAATAATGAACAAAAATTTGCACAATTGAAAACATTATATACTTATATGATGATTCATCCTGGTAAAAAATTGAATTTTATGGGAAATGAGTTAGGTGAGTATAAAGAATGGGATGAAAAGGTTTCTTTAGGATGGAATATCTTAACATATCCAATCCATGATTCATTCCATGAATTTATGATAAAATTAAATGAAGTATACAAAGACCATCTTTGTATGTATCAACAAGATTATGGAATGGATGGCTTTGAATGGCTTGTGGTTGATGATTCTAATCAAAGTGTTTTTGCGATTGAACGTAAAGATACAAATGGTAATTCATTGATTGCAGTAATGAATTTTACAGAAAATAAACATACTGGATATATGATTCCAGTTAATAAGCCAGGAAGCTATAAAGAAATTTTAAATAGTGATAAGGATATTTATACGGGCGGTAATTTTATAAATAAACGTGCTATTAGAGCTAAAAAGGGACAGGTTTTAAACAAAGACTATTATATACCAGTAAATATTGCGCCTTTTGGCAGTATGATCTTTGAATACAAACCAATTAATAGTAAAACTGATAAATAAGGGGAAGTAAAATGTTTAAGACAAAAGAAGAGTTTAAATATGAGTTTTCAAAAAGAATTATTGAAACATATGGAAGAACAGTAGAAGAATCGCATCTTACTGAAAAATTCTTAGTATTAGAATTAATGGTAAGAGATTATGCTTCAGTAAACTGGGCAACTAGTAAAGCTTTGATTCGTAATAATTATCAAAAACAAATGCATTATTTTTCTATGGAATTTTTAATGGGTCGTCTATTAGTCAATAATATGATGAATCTTGGAATCTATGATATCGCAAAAGATGGACTTGCTGAATATGGAATCAATATCCATGATTTAGAGGAATTAGAATCTGATGCCGGATTAGGGAATGGTGGTTTAGGAAGATTAGCTGCCTGCTTTATGGATTCTCTTGCTTCGCTTGCTTATCCTGGTCATGGTCATACAATTCGTTATGAATTTGGATTATTTAAACAAAAAATAGAAAACGGTTATCAAATTGAATTGCCAGATCAATGGATGCAGACAGGATTTAATTGGGAAGTAAGAAAACCTAAACATCGTGTTCCAGTAAAATTCTTTGGAAAAATTGTTTATAACGAAACTACTGGAAAATATGAACACGTGGATGCAGAAGAAGTTTATGCGGTTCCTTATGATGTACCAATTATTGGTAATGGAACTACAACAACTAATACTTTGAGATTATGGGAAGCAGAAGCAAGTGATAATATTCCTGCAAATCAAAACTTTAGACAATATATCCAAAATGTACGTGATATTTGTCAGATGCTTTATCCAGATGATTCAACCCCAGCTGGTAAGATGTTGCGGTTAAAACAAGAATATTTTTTCACATGTGCAGGATTAAATTCAATTGTAAAAGCTCATTTAAGAGTTTATCCAAATATGAATAATTTTCATGAAAAAAATGTTATTCAATTGAATGATACTCATCCAGTACTTGCAATTCCAGAATTAATGAGAATTTTAATTGATGAAAAAGGTTATGAATGGGATGAAGCTTGGGATATTACAACTCAAACCTTTGCTTATACAAATCATACTATTTTAGCTGAAGCTTTAGAAACATGGCCAATTGATTTAATGCAGTCATTATTACCACGTATTTACCAGATCATTGAGGAAATTCATCGTCGTTTTATCGGTTATGTAAAGATGGTAAGTAACCGTGATGAGGAATTACTAAATCGTGTTATGATTTTAAGAGATGGTACAGTATATATGGCTCGTCTTGCCATTGTGGGAAGTTTTAGTGTCAATGGTGTAGCTAAATTGCATTCTGATATTTTAGTTCAACGCGAATTAAAAGATTTTGCAGTTTTGTATCCAAATAAATTTAATAATAAAACTAATGGTGTAACACATCGTCGCTGGCTTGCATATTGTAATCCTGAACTTGCTTCATTGATCAATGAATATATTGGTAATGATTGGATCAAAGATCCTGATAAGCTAGAAGATTTGATGAGTTATGTTGATGATAAGGTCTTACAAGATCGCTTTTTAGAAGTAAAACGTGAAAGAAAACAAATTTTAGCTGATTATATTTTAGAACATAACGGAATTAAAGTTGATGTTGATAGCATTTTTGATATTCAAGTAAAACGTCTTCATGCTTATAAACGTCAATTATTAAATGTACTACACATTATTGATCTATATTTTAGAATGAAAGATAATCCAGATTATCGAATTGAACCAAGAACATTTATCTTTGGGGCTAAAGCAGCAAGTGGATATTATTTTGCTAAAAAAGTAATTAAATTGATCAATAGTGTTGGTGAAATCGTAAATAATGACCCAGAAACAAATAAATATTTAAAAGTAGTTTTCTTGGAAAATTATGGTGTAACTTTAGCTGAAAAGATCATGCCGGCAGCTGATGTTTCTGAACAAATATCTACGGCTGGTAAAGAGGCAAGTGGAACTGGTAATATGAAGTTCATGATGAATGGTGCTATTACGCTTGGTACTTTAGATGGTGCTAATGTAGAAATTTCACAGCGTGTTGGTGATGAAAACTGTATTATCTTTGGTATGAAAGATCATGAGGTTAAAGATCTACAAAATAGTGGCACTTATAATGCTTGGGATATTTATAATAATAATCCACAATTAAAACGTGTTATTGATAGTTTGATGGATGGCACATTTATTGCAAACAGAGAAGAATTTAGGGTTATTTTTGAAGAATTAATGAACAAAAATGATGAATATTTTGTATTGGCTGATTATGATGCATATTGCAATGCACAGGCAAAAGTAAGAGATCTATATCAAGATCGCTCTCGCTGGGCAAAAGTTTGTTTGATTAATATTGCTAAAAGCGGGTTCTTCTCTTCTGATCGTACTATTCAAGAATATGTGGATGATATTTGGCATTTAGAGAAAGTTAAATTTTAAAAATATAAAAAATAAAAAAACTGTTAGCCTGAATAGCTAACAGTTTTTATTATTAAAAAGATAAAAATGTATAATCTAATTTGTGTTATGGAATAATATTAAAAAATAGAAATAACTGACTTTTATTGCATTGCCTTAGTTAAAAAGATAAGCTATAATGAGATAGAAAATGGGGGTGAATTTATGGAAAAAAGTGCTGTTAGAATGATTGCACGAATGGTAGCTTTGAAAAAAATTGAAGTTTTACTTTTAAAAAAATACTATGGTGGAAATAGCCCGCGATTTTATTTACGTGATTTAACTAATAATGATTTAACGGAAATAAAGATTTCTAGCAAGAATGTAGAAGATCAGTTTACTCATTACTATTTCGATGATGTTGAAATAGATTTTTGTCATATTTACCAAGTTGTTGATGCTTATGGATTAACAGAAACTTTACAGTATACTAAACTTGTTAATGATCACGATTTTTTGAAACAAAATTATTATGATGGTGATGATTTGGGAAGTCATTATCGTTCTGGATATACGACATTTAAAGTATGGGCGCCAACAGCTTTGCAAATGAAGGTTTCAATTACTAAGCGTGATAATACTTATACTTATGAAATGCAAAGAGTAGATAATGGTATTTTTTATGCAAAAGTTATAGGTGATTTTGATAACTGTCAGTATGTGTATTTAGTTAGACATCACGAAAGTTTTTGTCGGGCTTTAGATCCATATGCATATAGTTCATCTGCCAATGGGCGAAGTAGTATAATAATTGATTTAAATAAGATCAATATAGATATAAAGCGTGATTGTTTAACACCGTTAATTAAAAAGACGGATGCTATTATTTATGAAGCAAGTGTTCGTGATTATACAATGTATGAAAATAGTTTAAGCCTTCATAAGGGAAAATTTAAGGGGATTTGTGAAGAAGGTTTAAAGACAAAATATGGTAATAGTGCGGGATTAGATTATTTAGTTGAATTAGGGATCACACATTTACAGTTAATGCCAATATATGATTTTGCAACGGTTGATGAAAATAATCCTGAATTATTATATAATTGGGGTTATGATCCAGCTCAGTACAATGTTCCTGAAGGAAGTTATTGTAGCGATCCAGATGATGGTTATAGCCGTGTTGTAGAATGTAAAGAAATGATTTCTAAATTACATTCTAGAGGTATCAGAGTCGTCATGGATGTTGTTTATAATCATATGTATGATGTAAATGCTAGTGCTTTTGAAAGATTGGTACCAGGATATTATTTTAGAAAAAATTCTGATGGAACGTTATCTAATGGTTCCTGGTGTGGCAATGATTTAAATAGTCAAGAACATATGGTTAGAAAATATATTCTTGATATGTCAAAGCGTTGGCAGCAGTTTTATGGTGTCGATGGCTTTCGTTTTGATTTGATGGGGATAATCGATATTACTACCATTAATAAAGTGTATGAAACATGTTCAAATTATGATAAATCGTTTATTATATATGGTGAAGGCTGGAATATGCCGACAAATTTACCTGATGAAAAGAAAGCAATGCAGGATAATCATGCTAAAATGTTAAATATTAGTTTTTTTAATGATGAATTTAGAGATGTTATCAAAGGTGGTAGTGGCGATTTTGTCTTAGTAAATAAAGGATTTATTACTGGTAATCTTTATGAAACAGAACATGCTAAAAACGTAATTTCAGGATTAAATCGATATTCAAGACCAGATCAGTCGATTAATTATGTAGAGTGTCATGATAATGCGACAGTTTTTGACAAGTTATATATTTCTAATGTTGAAGAAGGGTTAAAGGGTATTTTAAATCGACAAAAAAATTTAACGATTATGACATTATTATCTCAGGGAATTCCATTTATCCATGCTGGTCAGGAGTTTTATCGTACTAAAGATAGGATTTATAATTCATACAATTCACCAGATACGATCAATTCTTTAAATTGGGATTTTAGAGATATTTATAAAGATGATATCGATGATATTAAAAAAATTATTAAATTGCGAAAAGATAATGAATGTTTTCGCTATGATACTAGAGAGAAAATAGAAAAAAATGTTTTAGTTGAAAATATTGATTATAAGATGTTAAAATATACTCTCAAACAAGATAGTGGTGAATATAAAGAATTTAAGATTTATATTAATCCATCTAATTTTACTTTTGATTATCAGGAAAAGGATTATCAATGTTTTTATGGTAACCTTGTAGATGATCAAATTGGGCCTAAAACTATTGTTATTTTAGCAAAGTAAAGGAGAAATAAATGAAGTTGATTGTAGGATTAGGGAACCCTGGTAAAGAGTACGAGGGAACCCGACATAATTGTGGATTTATGGTTATTGATAAATTAGCAGAAAAATTGAATGTAAATATTGATTTAAGTAAATTTAAAGGTTTATACACTAAATTTAAATATCGTGGGGAAGATGTGATCTTATTAAAACCGCAAACATACATGAATCTTTCTGGCGAATCTGTCAATGCGATAATGCAGTTTTTTAAGATTGAAAAAGACGATTTATTAGTTATATATGATGATTTAGATATGCCGGTGGGAAAATTAAGATTACGAAAAACAGGTAGTGCTGGTGGCCATAATGGGATAAAGAATATTATTGCTCATTTAAATAGTCAGGATTTTAAACGGATTCGTGTTGGAATTGACCGTCATAAATATATGAAAGTAGTTGATTATGTTTTATCACGTTTTACTAAAGAAGAAAATGAAGCAATATCACAGGGAATTGAAAATGCTGCAAATGCTATTATCGACTATCTTGATCATGATTTTGATTATGTGATGAATCGTTATAATTAGAGGAAGTTATGAAACAGTTAGATGATATTTTAAGACAAAATGCAGCTTTTAAAGCTTTATTGAATGGTAAAGGAAACATCGTTGTTAACGATATTAACGATGAGGCACTACTTATATCCAGTGCCTTTTTAACATTAAAAAAAGATATTGTAGTTATAAAGCCAAATCAATATGAAGCTAATATGCTATACCAGCGCATCATGTCAATTAATGATAATGATGTTTTGCTGTTTCCCGTTGATGAATCATATCGAATTGAAGCTTTAGCAGCTTCACCGGAATTATTAGGGCAGAGACTTGATACGCTATATCGTTTGACCACAGATAAACCTAAATTAGTAATAACACATGTACAGGCAATAGTTCGTTATTTACCTGATCAACAAATATTCAAAGAAAATTGCTTGAATTTAAAAGTTGGAATGCAAATAGATATTTATGATTTACAGAAATATTTATTAAAAGCTGGTTATCAAAGTGCAATTAGGGTCGATCAGCCTTTCTATTTTTCAAAACGCGGTGGCGTAATCGATGTATTTTCAATTCAATATGAGACACCGGTGAGAATTGAATTTTTTGATGATGAAATTGATAACATTCGTTTTTATAATCAAAATAGTCAAAGAACGATTGAAAATGTTAATGAAATAACAATTATTCCCGCCAGTGATGTTTTGTATGATGACCAGGAAGTACCAGCAGTTATTAGTAAAATTAATGATTTAAGAGATAAACAGGTTGAAACATTAGATGAAGTATATTTAGATGACTATTTAAATAAGATTTCTATTGATCAAGAGAATCTTCGAAATCATGATACTAGTTTTTCAATGTATAATTATTTTAGTTTATTTAAACAAACATCTAGTATTAAAGATTATTTACAAGATCCATTGATCATTCTTGCTAACAGTCAGGATATTAATTTTGCTTATAAGAATTATCTTGAAGAAAACCATTATTATTATCAAGAGTTAGCAGCTATTGGTAAAAGTATACAGGGATTAAACTTATCTAGAGATCTTTATGAAGTGATCGATGATGCAGCAATTGATTTTAAATCTTTTGCAACTCATGAAAAAGATATATTATTTAATGCTAGACCAATCATGATCGATAATCAGGATGAAAAATTAATTATTAATCAAATTAGAAGTTATTTAAAGTTATCAAAAGTAGTGA
The DNA here is from genome assembly GCF_000686665.1 of Thomasclavelia saccharogumia DSM 17460. Taxonomy (GTDB): domain Bacteria; phylum Bacillota_I; class Bacilli_A; order Erysipelotrichales; family Coprobacillaceae; genus Thomasclavelia; species Thomasclavelia saccharogumia. The sequence continues at coordinate 13,209 of NZ_JMLH01000053.1, forward strand.
TTGCTTTAGATGATGAACATCAATTAAGATTAATGAGTGATTTGTTTGATCGTTATGAATTATTGTATACATTGGTAGGATCTAAAGATGAATTATATCCAGGATTAAATATCACGATAAATAAGATTGGTTTTGGAATTGAGCTGATTGATGAAAATATTGTCATAATTAGTGCTAATGAACTATTTAAGACAAGAAATATCAAAAAGCCAAAATATTTTAAATACAAAAATGCTAAGGTTTTAAAAGATTATCAGGAATTAAATGTAGGTGATTATGTTGTTCATGATAATTATGGAATCGGACAATATCTTGGTATCAAGACTTTAGAAGTACAAGGCTTTCATAAAGATTATTTATATGTAGCTTATGCTGGCGAAGATACATTATATATTCCCGTTGAACAGTTTAAATTAATTCGTAAATATTCTAGTGGTGAAGGAAAAGTTCCTAAAATCAATAAATTAGGCAGCTCACAGTGGCAAAAAACCAAAGCTAAAGCTAGAAATAAAGTTGATGATATTGCAGATAAATTAATTGAAATTTATGCTGCAAGAATCAATCAGCCGGGCTATGCTTTTCCAGCCGATAATGAATTGCAAATAGAATTTGAAAAAGCTTTTGGCTATGAACTAACTGCAGATCAAGTACGTTCGGTTGAGGAAATCAAAGCCGATATGGAAAAACCACAGCCAATGGATCGATTGTTATGTGGTGATGTTGGTTTTGGAAAAACGGAAGTAGCCTTACGGGCAGCATTTAAAGCTATTTTAGGTAATAAGCAGGTGGCTTTTTTATGTCCGACAACGATTTTATCAATGCAGCATTATAAGACAATGATAGCTAGATTTGAAAATTTCCCGGTTAGAATTGCTTTATTAAATCGTTTTACTTCAACAAAACAAAAAAATCAAATTCTTAAAGACCTTAAATTAGGAAATATTGATTTATTAGTTGGAACCCATCGTATTTTATCTAAAGATGTTATTTTTAAAGATATTGGTCTTTTGTGCATTGATGAAGAACAGCGTTTTGGGGTTAAACAAAAAGAAAAAATCAAAGAATACCGAAAGACGATCGATGTCTTAACACTCACGGCAACTCCGATTCCTAGAACATTACAAATGTCGTTGATGGGAATTAGAGGGTTATCCCAAATTGAAACCCCACCTAAAAATCGTCAGCCGGTACAGACATATGTAATTGAAAAAAATAACGTTTTAATAAAACAGATCATTGAACGTGAATTAGCCCGTGATGGCCAGGTTTTTTATTTGTATAATCGAACCAATCAAATTGCTAATGTGGCTTATAATATTAGCTTGATGGTACCTGGTGCTAATGTAGCGATTGGTCATGGACAGATGGATAAAAATGAATTAGAAGATGTAATGTTGCGTTTTGTTAATAAAGAATTTAATGTTCTTGTTTGTACAACGATAATTGAAACGGGAATCGATATTCCTAATGCGAATACAATAATTGTTGAGGATGCTGATAAATTTGGCTTAAGTCAGCTATATCAAATAAAAGGCCGTGTCGGACGTAGTAATCGCGGGGCTTATGCATATTTATTATATAATCCTTCACGTATTTTGAATGAAGAAGCAAGTAAACGCTTAAAAGCAATTAAAGAATTTACAGAATTAGGCAGCGGTTATAAAATAGCTATGCGCGATCTTGCGATTCGTGGCTCTGGAGATATTTTAGGGGGAACGCAGTCAGGTTTTATTGATTCTATTGGTTTTGAAATGTATATGAAAATTTTACAAGATGCTATTAATGAAAAAATGGGCAAAGAAGAATCATTGGAATCTGAGGTTAAAAGTGTTAATGTTAATGTTGAAGGTTATATTCCTCATGATTATGTTTCTAGTGATATTGAAAAATTAGAATTATATCAGCGTCTAGATAACACTAAAACAATAAACGGAATCGATCATTTAAAAAGTGAGTTCGTTGATTATTATGGAAAATTGCCAGATGAAGTAGCTACTTTGATTGAAAAAAGAAAATTAGATATTTTGGCGGCTTCTAAGATTATTGATAATTTAGAAGAAAAGAAAGGTAAAATGGAGATAACGTTTAGTAAGGACTATAGCAAAAATGTAAAAGGAGACCAGTTGTTTGAAATAGTAAATCGATTGTTTACAAGACCGATGTTTAAGCAGCTGGATAATAAAATCATCATTATTTTACCTAAAGGTGATCAATGGTTAGAAAGAATGAATCAGTTGATTACAACGTTAAATCACTAAGAGGCTTAGGCCTCTTTTTTGTTAATCAAACTAACAAAAAATGAACATTGTTCATTGAATCTTTGATTTCGTTGGACTATAATAAAAATGAAAAGAGATGATGTAATGGAAAATAAAGCTGATAAACGAAAAAAAGAAATTATTGTTGCAGCAATGCAGTTATTTAGTGAAAAAGGTTATGAGCAAACATCAATGCGTGATATTGCCAAAAGTTTGAAAGTATCATTAGGCTTATGTTATCGTTACTTTGATTCTAAACAAGTTCTATTTAATGAAGCAGTAGATTATTATATCGAGGATTGTTGTAATAATTATTTAAAAATATTACATGATCCTAATATTGAAATCATTGAAAAAATGGATCTTTTATTTATGATGATTGGTAGCGATCATCATAAAATGCAATACCACGATTTTTTTCATCGTATCGAAAACGCTGATCTTCATGAACAGTTATCGATTAGGTTGTGTAAATATATGTATCCACATTTATTAAAAGAAATTGAAAAGGCTATCGATAAAGGAAGTCTAGCTATAAAAAATCCTGATATTTTAGTAAGTTTCATTACTTATGGGCAAATTGGTTTGCTTTCTAAACATGATACTGATCATCATCAAATCGCTAAGATTTTAAGAGAATATGTTAATAAATTAATGGATCTATAATCCCTGTTGATCAGGGATTATAAAATAGTATGAAAATGAACATTGTTCATTATTGGAGGGAATATGAATAAAAAAGAACAAAGTCGCCAAGCTTTTGATTTACAAGCTGAAAAATATGATACAACATCTTTTAGTAAACATGCTAAAAAATTATATCCGTATATCTTGAATGAAATCACGCATTGTCATGGTAAAACTATCCTGGATCTAGGATGTGGAACGGGCTTATTAATGGAACAGGTTATTAATTTAGATGAGTCATGTTGTGTTACTGGTTTAGACATATCTAGTAAAATGATCGAGGTAGCAAAAAAGCGAATTAAAAATAAGGGTATCCTGGTTATTGGGGATAGTGAAGAATTGCCTTTTGCTAACCAAAGTTTTGATATTGTCTATTGTAATGATTCATTTCATCATTATCCTGATCCTAAAAAGGTGCTTGAAGAAGTATGGCGAGTATTAAAGTATGGAGGAGTATTTATTCTCGGTGATATTTATCAGCCGGTCATTGCTCAACAAATCATGAATTTTTTGATTAGATATAGTCATGAAGGTGATGTGAGAATTTATTCAAAGAAAGAAATAGTATCTTTGATGAGTGAATTATTTCATAAAATTGAGTGGACTAAGTTATCAAATAGCGCTTATTTGGTTAAAGGAGTAAAGTAAATGAGTTTAGTTACAGAGAAAAAATATTTAAGAACAATTTATCAATTGTCTTTACAAAAAAAGAAAATAAGACAGATTGATCTGGCTCTAAGTCTTGGTTATGCTCGTTCAAGTATTTCAATTATGGTAAAACATTTAATCAAGGAAGATTTGATTGTTATAGAAGATGGTTTTATTTTTTTAACTGTTAAAGGAATGAAAATAGCTAAAGAAAGTTTACAAGTACATCAAAAAGCTTATGGATGGCTTATGAATCAGGGCTTTTTAGCATTTGAAGCAAGCGAATATGCGACAAAAATTGCTGATAATTTTGATGAAAAATTTATTAAAATGTTAATTGAAAAAAATAATACGATACTATCATATTGATAGTATCGTATTATTAGTTATTACTGTAATTTTGTAAAATCGTATCGAAATCTAGCCCAATTTTAAATCCTAACGTAAAATAATCATCAACGCAATTTTGAAATGCTTCAAAAGTATATGTTTCAATTACTTTTAAAGCACTTTGATAAACTTTGATCAATTGATCAGTAATATTTTTTGAATCACTGATTTCTTGATAATTTTTTAGATTATCAACATGTAATTCAAAACCAATCGACATTAACATGTGTAAACCATCAATATAAAAATCCATAAGCTCCTTACTATCTGTAGAAGAGCTATCCCAAAAACTAAATACTTTAGCTTCTTCTCCCACTTTTCCTAGTTCACAAAGAAAAGCTAATGTCTTAGTTTTAACTTTATCTTTATTCAAAACAGCATGATTAGGATCAGTAACTAATTTTAACTCATTAGATACATGTTTTTGATAAATTTTGTTGATTTCGTTCATCTTAATAATCACCTCTTAATAATTATTATACTCATATTTATGACATTTTCATGAATTAAGATAATTCAATATAATCATTTCTAAGATATTCTTTTTTATAAGTATTATTAGTTAGATCCTGAATAATTGAAAAAAATGCTTCATCTTCAAGATAACAGCTATAACTAACACGTTCAAGATATTCTACATTAATACACTTGATCTTATGAACTTTAAGCAGGTGTTCAAACTTTTTAGTAAAAGAATAATCAATCGTTATTTTGTATAAAGGCACATTAAATTTTTCAACAATGTCAGCCTCTTTTAAAGCGTCGGCAACACTTTGACGATAGGCTCTGGTCAATCCGCCAGCTCCCAATTTAATTCCCCCAAAATATCTTGTTACAATAGCAATAATGTTTGTTAGATTATTTTTTTCTAGAACATCAAGCATTGGTAATCCAGCTGTTCCACTAGGTTCATTATCATCATTGGCTCTTTTTTGATTATTGACAATATAAGCGATACAATTATGGGTAGCATCATGGTACTTTTCTCGATATTTATGAATTATTTTTTCTATTTCTTCTTCATCATTGCATGGAATTAGAGTACAAATAAATTCTGATTTTTTTATTGTCCAGCGGTAAGTTGTAATTTCACGTACTGATTTCATCAAATCCCTCATTTCTTTATTTATCATAACATATATTACTAGAAATATGGTCATAAATTTGATATATTAGTTACATAACTATAGGAGGAAAGAATAACCATGAATAAAATAGCAGTTTTAGCCGACAGTGGATGTCAATTGCCAATTGGAACATTAGAGGATCAGGGTATTTATATTGTTCCCTTAACAATAACTATGAATAATAAGACATATTTAGATTTGGAAGAAATAACTGCTTTAGAAGTTTTTGAAAGAATGAATGAAACAGGTGAAATAGTAAAGACATCACAGCCATCGACAGGATCGATTCAGGCAGCGGTTCACAAAATTAAAGCAGCTGGATACGAACATATTATCGCTCTTTCAATTGCAACAGGATTATCTTCAACTTTAAATGGAATGAAATTAGCTTGTGATATGGTAGGGATGCCGGTTACTTTAATTGATACTAAAGGTACTGCTAGTAATCATCGTTATTTAATTAGAGTAGCTAAAACATTGATTGATGAGGGTAAAGATATCGGTGAAATTGAAAGCATTTTAACAAGCATGGTAGAAGAGTCAGGCACTTTGATCATGGCTCCAAATTTAGATCACTTGAAAAAAGGTGGTCGCATCACACCAGCAGTAGCAATGCTTGGTAATTTATTAAAAATTGTACCTGTTATGAAATTAAATTATGATCTAGGCGGTAAAATCGATACTTTAGATAAAGTTAGAACTGTCAAAAAAGCAAATTTAAAAATTATTGATTATATGGTTGATGTATGTGGAATTAATAATCAGGATTATATTATTGCTATTGAACATGTTTTAGTTGATGAATTAGCACAGTCGATGAAGCAGATTTTAATTGAGCGAATTGGAAAATGTCAAATTATAGTTAGGGAACTGCCGGCAGTAGTTGGTGCACATATGGGTGTTGGTGGTGTTGGATATCAATTTATAAAGAAATATGGAGGCTTATCGTGGAACGAATAACAAGTTTTAGTGTTGATCATACAAAGTTGACAAAAGGAATATATATTTCAAGAATTGATGATAATTTGATAACTTTTGATATTAGAATGACAACTCCTAATCTTGAACCCGCTCTCGATCCTAAAGCTGCACACACGATTGAACATATTGGAGCAACATTACTTCGTAATGGTAAATTTAAAGATAAAATTATTTATTTTGGACCAATGGGATGTCTAACTGGATTTTATTTAATAGTTAAAGAGCTAGATTTGAATCAAGTTATTGAGCTTGTTAAAGAAGTATTTAGTAAAATTGCTTTATGGGATCAGGAAATACCAGGTGCTAAGATAGAAGAATGTGGTAACTATAGTTTTATGGATCTAAATAAAGCTAAAGAAGCAGCTCGATATTTTATTAATAGTTCATGGCAGCATCAATATCATTATTTAAAATAAAGTATTTGAGTTTCGATAAAAAATAAAGAACAGGTAGAAAGTCATTCACAACTTGCCTGTTCTTGCTTGTTTTATAAGGAAAATCAGCCTCGAAAATGTTATAATTTATTTAACCAGATAAACAAAATTTAGGAGGGATTTTCCATGAACTATTTTACCACAGATCTATATGAAACCAAAAGAGAAATTGTTATTTTTTCAGATAAACTTGCTTCTGGTCTTTCTAAGCCTGAATATAAATTTGTAATAGATATGATGTTTGGACTTTCTAGAAGTCAGAGTGTTTTATTAAGTGATATAGCTCGTTCTCTTGATGAAA
>NZ_JMLH01000054.1 GCF_000686665.1 Thomasclavelia saccharogumia DSM 17460
ACAAGATATACGGAGGAATGGAAAGAAATATACCCAATAAGAAAAGAAAGTATAGAACGAGTATTTGGGGAATGTAAGGAGAAACATAATTTAAGATATACGCGGGTAAGAGGACTGAGAAAAAACGGACAGCAGGCAGTGCTCATTTTTGCGTGCCATAATTTAAGGAAAATGGCAAGATGGCTGTGGAGAGATAAGAAAGAGAAGCTATTAAAACAGGAAAAAAGCGAAGAAAATAAAGTGATAAAATTAAACAATATATCAAAAAAACAAAAAAGGTGGTATAAAAACATTAAAATTAGTTTTTATACCACTCTTTTGTCAACACCCTGAACTGTTGAAAATTTCAACAGTTTTACATCATCGCTAATTTTTCTTTTACAGCATCATATTTTGATTGATAATCAGCTAATTTACTTCTTTCTAAAGCGACTTTTTCTTTAGGTGCTTTAGATGTAAACTTTTCATTTGAAAGCATATTTTGACAACGTTTGATTTCACCTTCAAGCTTCTTTAACTGTGCCAACAATTTTTCTTTTTCAGCCTCTTTATCAATATAATCACCTAATTCTACCAATAATGAATTTCCGCCCTTGATCGTAATATTAGCTACTTCACCATCAGCATCAAGATTATAACCAAGACAACGAGCATTACATAATTTTTTAATATATGGCAAACATTGATCCATCAATGTTTCTAAAGCTGCATTCTTTGTTGCAATCGAATAAGCTATTTCAATTGCATTTTTAATTGTATACTGCGTTCTAATTTCACGGATACCCTTTACAATATCAATTAAATATGTAAATTGATCATTAATTGTCGCATCATTAAATTCATTATTTACTTTTGGCCATGAAGCAATACAGATAGATTCTTCAAGATGTGGAATTGCCTGGAAGATTTCTTCTGTTACAAATGGCATAAATGGATGTAACATCTTAACGATGGCATTTAAAACATAAACTAAAGTATTCAAACTAGCCTGTTTTTCTATAGCGTTATCGCTGTTTAAATGAACTTTAGTAAGTTCGATATACCAAGAACAAAAATCATCCCAGATAAATTTATATAATTCACTTCCAACATTAACAAACTCAAATTTATCCATGTTGATATCAACTTCACGAATAACTTCATTTAAACGATTTAAGATCCATTTATCGCATAAATTAAGATTCTCAAATGAAAGATCTTCATACTTCATTGATTCATCAATATTCATCAAGACAAATCTTGCACTATTCCAGATCTTATTAATAAAATTCCATGAAGCTTCAAGTTTTTCCGGAATATAGCGTAGATCCATCCCTGGTGCAGAATTAGTTGTCAAGAAGAAACGTAATGTATCAGCACCATATTCATCGATAACATCCATTGGATCAACACCATTACCTAATGATTTAGACATTTTTCTTCCTTGTTCATCACGAATCAAACCATGAATCAAAACATGTTCAAACGGTCTTTGATCAGTAAAATGTAGTGATTGGAAAATCATTCTACTTACCCAAAAGAAAATGATATCATAACCTGTTACTAATGTATTAGTTGGAAAATAACGTTTAAATAGTTCACTATCAGTATTTGGCCAGCCTAAAGTTGAAAATGGCCAAAGAGCACTAGAAAACCAGGTATCTAAAACATCTTCATCCTGAACCCAATTTTCAATATCTTCAGGAGCACACTTACCTACATATACTTCACCGGTTTCTTTATGATACCAGGCTGGTACTTGATGCCCCCACCATAACTGCCGGGAAATACACCAGTCTTCAATATTTTCCATCCATTGATTGAATGTTTTTTCAAAACGTTCAGGTACAAAATTAACTTTAGAATCTTTTAATTGATTATCTAAAGCCGCTTTCGCCAATGGTTTCATTTTAACGAACCATTGTTTTGATAAATATGGTTCAACAATCGCATTACTTCTTTCTGAATGTCCTACTTGATGGAGATGTTTTTCAATATGATCAACGACTCCAGCAGCTTCAAAATCAGCTACTAAAGCTTTTCGACACTCAAAACGATCCATTCCTTGATATTTATGAGCCAATTCATTCATCGTTCCATCATCATTCATACAAATCGGCATATCTAAATTGTATTTTTTCGCTAATGCAAAGTCATTAGGATCATGAGCAGGTGTACATTTCATAACAGCTGTCCCAAATGACATATCAATATAGCTATCTGCCATGATTGGTAAAGCTTCTCCATTAGCAGGATTGATAGCTTTCTTACCAACTAGGTGGGTATATCTTTTGTCATCAGGATGGACAAAAATTGCCTGATCAGCAAACATTGTTTCAGGTCGTGTCGTAGCAATGATCAATTGTTCATCACTATCAACGATCTGATATTTAAAATAATACATTGCGCCTTCAATTTCTTTATGAATTACTTCAATATTACTTAAAGCTGTTCTTTGAACAGGATCCCAGTTAATAATTCTCTTTCCTTGATAAATCAAACCTTCATTATACAACTTAACAAATACTTCTTTAACAGCATCACTTAAACCATCATCTAAAGTAAAACGTTCTTTTGAATAATCTAGAGATAACCCTAATTTTTCCCATTGTGAGCGAATAATTGACGCATATTCTTCTTTCCATGACCAGGCTTTTTCTAAAAATCCCTCACGCCCTAAATCATAGCGAGAAACACCTTCTTCACGCATCCTAGCTTCTACTTTTGCTTGGGTAGCAATTCCCGCATGATCCATTCCTGGAAGCCATAAGGCATCATATCCCTGCATTCTTTTATAACGAATGATCATATCTTGTAAAGTTGTATCCCAGGCATGCCCTAAATGCAATTTCCCTGTTACATTAGGTGGTGGAATTACAATCGCATACGGTTTTTTACTCGTATCTCCTGCTTCAAAATATTTCTTATCGATCCAATGACGATATTTTCCTTCTTCAACCTTACGATGATTATATTTTGGTTCTAACTGTTTACTCATCACTAACTACCTCCATATTAATAAAATCTTTTTTTGTTTTTCTAATAAATTCACCTGTTTTTAATATAATTTCTGAAGCTTTCAGCATTGAGATCAATGCACTTGTATAATCTCCCGACCATAATCACTATCATCATCTATTTCAATTTCTCCATCATTTTTAATCATCAATACTAATTACTCCCAAAAGCTTCTTTTACCATTATATAAATATATAACAGCATAAATAAGCTTATCACAGGAATTTCATCAAACAATCCATTTATAAAATAACGATATTTGACACGATTATGTTCATGACGCTGCATTGTTGCAGCTTATTAATCTCAAACATTCTTTCACCAAACAAAAAATACATGTTGCGATAAAACGATCCCCATCTATTCCATATTTTCTCTAAAAATAAAAAAGCATCGTCATAAGGACGAATGCTCGTGGTACCACCTTACTTTGCATAATAATTTTATGCCTCTAAACTTTAACGCAGTTATACGTGTTTATCTACTAACTTTCAATAAACATGCTCCCAGGCTACCTTCAAACTCTTATCTTATCCTCTTTCCACCCTCAAGGACTCTCTATCAAGCATCAAGATCTACTCCTCCTGATCATTGCTAAAACCATTCTAACAAAATCTCATCTACTAGTCAATTGAAAGCTTTTTATTCAATGAAGAAATTGAATCTAAATAATACAACAGCCTTGACATCATAATAATATTATTAATTTCATCATGTTCTAGTTTGATTATCGGAACAACATGAAGTAAGCACTGTAATAATAATCTTTCTTCCTTTAATAATTTTAATTTACAAAAATAACTATCTAAGATCACATCAAAATCAAATATAAGTTCTGGTATCTTTTGATACATATTATAAATATCATAAATACATAAATTAATTTTAATATGATCAATCGAAATCAATTTACTTTCTTTCATCATAATATGATCATAATTAAAATTATTATAAGTTAAACATAATCTAAGAGTATCTAGATTACAAACATAATTTTCATAACTTCCTAAAAATTCTAACGCATTTTGCAAACAAGCTTCAATGCGCTGATAATTTAAAACAAACATCCAGCCCGTAGGACTACGATATGATAAAACCTCAAAATTATTCATCAATTCACTATAATATCTTTGTCGTTCATGAATAATTTTATTGATATCTTCGATTTGACGCTTAAAAAAACTCTTTGAAACACTATAATTAAAAAAAGAACTTGAATGAAGATAAGCTAGACATTCATAATAAAATTTTAATTTTAGCTCTTTTATGATTGCATTATCATTCACTAACCAGGGACTAAGATAAAATATTTTATCATCACACGTTGTTAATATCTGATGATGAGAATTTTTAATTACAGGCAAAAAGCACTTCAAATGTAAACTTTCTATATGATCCAATATGACAGATAAATTATTATCTTCAACAAACTTTAAACAAAAAAATCCTTCTTTACATTTTACTTTATATACTTTTTTAGATACTTTAATATAACCAATTACCTCTAGTGAATAAGCTTCTTCGATTACTTTATTGACATACATAAGGAATAATTAAAACACTGCCAGGTTGTAAAGCTTTATCCTGATTATAATTACGAATTGCATTTTCATCGACATTATAACGGGATGCCACTTCACTATAACTGTCATTTTCTTTAACAATATACAAATAATAAGTTCCCACACTATCAGCTGTATCCTGGAAGATTGGTCGTGATTTGCTTGGATAAACTTTTTCTTGTAACTGTTCGCTGATTTCCTCGGCTATAGCTGCCTCCTTGGTAACCAGAGCTTCTTTAGTTTCTGGAATCATTGTAGCATCAACGATTTTAGCCTCTTGATAAACAGGTTCTGTTTTCTCAATATTTTTTACCGGAGCTACTTGTTTTACCGGCTTTTCCATAACTGCTTCATTTTCGTTTATCTCTTCTCTAACTGGTTCTTTTACCGGCATAACTGTTTCAGTCGTTTTTTCATCACGAATCAAGTTTTCAATTTCTTCTAAAGGATCTTCTTTTTTGAAATTTTCATCTCTTACATAGCGATCTTCACCTTCAACTACTCCATGAATTCCAACTTCAATTTTAATTTGAACATCACCATCTTTAATGAAATAATCAAAATCTTCAACTTTAATATTAAAATCCCGCTGATCAACGATCTTATCAAAAGTAGCTAAAACGTCCATTTCAATATTTTCTTCAAATTTTTTGTTTTCGTTATATTCCCCTTTTACAATTAAACTTCCTATCGCTCTAACACCAACATTTTCAATTTTGTAGTTGATCGATTCATCAACTGATAATGATAATAACTCTTTTAACTGATGATTCAAATCAACCCATTTTTCAAAATATATCTTTTGCATATTTACCTCCCATCAAACTATATGCAAAAAATATAAAAATATGAAAAAAGACAGTCAAACTGTCTAATTAAAATCAAGATCACATAATTCATAGATAACATTCCAAGCTTCTTCAATTCCCTTTTTCTTCAAACTTGAAAAACGAATAAACTTATCTTCGGGATGAAATCCTAATGTTTCTTTAATAATCTTTTCATTTTTCTTTAAATCATTTCTTTTCAGTTTATCTTCCTTAGTAGCCACGACCATTACTGGAAGATCATGATGTTTTACAAACTCATACATCGCTATATCATCTTTAGTCGGTTTATGACGATAATCAACCAATAAAATAAAACCTTTTAAAGTTGATCGCATAGCAATGTATTCATCCATTGTTTTACCAAACTGTTTGGTAACGTTATTGTTTACTTTAGCATAACCATAACCTGGCACATCAACAAAATATAAAGCATCATTAACATTAAAAAAATTCAATGTTTTTGTTTTTCCAGGAGTACTAGATACTTTAGCTAAACCATTACGATTTAACATTGCATTAATAAAACTGCTTTTTCCAACATTACTACGACCTGCCAAACACATTTCAGGATATTCTTCCTGAGGCCACTGACTTTTCCAGGCAGCTGAAAGGACATACTGTGCTTTTTTTATTTTAACCATTTTTATCACCTTTTCTATTGTACCACAAGATAAGAAAAAGGGTTAATTTTTTTAACCCTTTTATTTAACAAGTGCATGTTCTAAAACCGTATCAATATGATCAGCTAAGACAATTTCTAGATCATTTTGAACTGATTTTGGAATATCATCGATATCTTTAGCATTATCTTTAGGAATAATGATTTTTTTAATTCCTGAACGATGAGCAGAAATCGATTTTTCTTTTAAACCACCAATTGGTAGAACGTTACCTCTTAAAGTAATTTCGCCTGTCATCGCAACATCGTTACGCACTGGTTTATTCTTAAACGCTGAATAGATTGCTGTCGTTAATGTTACCCCCGCACTAGGTCCATCTTTTTTAACAGCTCCTTCAGGCACATGAATATGAATATCTTCTTTATCAAAAGCAATTTCCTCAAGACCATATCTTGTTTTATTAGCTTTCATATAATCTAAGGCAATTGACGCTGACTCTTTCATCACATCACCCAATTGTCCCGTAATAATAAATTTACCAGAACCTTGGAAATGATTAACCTCAATTGGTAAAATATCGCCACCAAATTGCGTATATGCCATTCCGGTAACAACCCCAATTTCACTATGATCTAACATCTTAGTATGTTCAAATGGAGCTTTACCAAGATATTGTTCAAGCTCACTGGCAACAACAGTAATTTTCTTTTCTTTATCTTTTAAAATAACCAAAACTGCTTTACGGCAAACTTTTGCAATTAATCTTTCTAAATCACGAACTCCAGCTTCACGAGTATAATGACGAATTATTTTCATCAAAGCATCATCTTCAAAAACTAATTGTTCCGCTTTTAACCCATGAATTGCTAATTGTTTCTTGATTAAATGGTTTTTAGCAATCATTAATTTTTCGTGTTCTGTATATGAAGATAGTTCAATAATTTCCAAACGATCACGCAGTGGCGCAGGAATATTTCCTAAATCATTAGCTGTTGCGATAAACAATACCTTTGATAAATCATAAGGTTCTTCTAAATAATTATCTGAAAATTGACTATTTTGTTCAGGATCAAGTACTTCCAGCATTGCACTAGTTGGATCACCTTTATAATCGCTTGACATCTTATCAATTTCGTCCAACAAGAAAACAGGATTTACAACACCGGCTTTTTTCATACTTTGAATAATTCTTCCTGGCATTGATCCTAAATAAGTACGACGATGTCCTCTAACTTCAGCTTCGTCTTTAACACCACCTAAAGAGGCTTTGACAAATTTCCGATCTAATGCTCGAGCAATGCTTTTAGCAAGTGATGTTTTCCCAACACCTGGCGGTCCAGCTAAACAGATGATCGGCGCTTTTAAATTTTGTGTCATTTGTTTTACAGCTAAGTGTTCAACAATTCTTTCTTTGACTTTTTCCAAACCATAGTGGTCAGCATTTAAAACGTCTTCAACTTTTTGAATATCTTCAACATCTTTGGTTTCTTGATACCAAGGTACTTTTAGCATCCAATCAATATATGTTCTTACTACATTAGCTTCAGATGAAGCAGCCGGCATCGTTTCAAATCTTTTTAATTCCTCTTCAATCTTATCTTTGACATATTGAGGATAAGGATGCTTTTGTAATTCTTCACGAATCGTTTCAGCATCATCTTCTTTAGGAACACTATCCCCTAATTCTTCTTTAATTGCTCTTAATTTTTCGCGTAAATAATACTCACGCTGATTTTCATCAATACTTTCACGTACTTTACGATTAATTGTTTCTTCAATTTCACCGATTACTTTTTCTGATTCAATTGAACTTATAACTAATAATAAACGCTGATTAATATTAACAGTTTCTAATATTTTTTGTTTCTGTTTAAAATCAACTGGCAAATATTGACCAATCGTATCCGCTAAAACACTAGCAGATACACCACTAGTTAAGCGATTAATTGAATCAAGCGGCATATTTGGCATACTTCTTCTTGCTTGTTCAAAATAAGAAGTCGTTTTACGAACTAATGCTACTTCCTCATTTTGATCACCAAATTCATCTTCAAGAATAGTTGCGGTTGCATAAATAGTTCCTTCTTTTTCAATAAAATTTTCTAACTTTATTCTTTTGGCACCAACTACCGTCAACTTAACCGTTCCAGAACTGTCACGACGTACTTTACGATCAATCTTACAAACAGTACCTATATGATACACATCGTCAAAAGAAGGATTATCCACTAAAGGATTGATTTGAGAGACAAAAATAATGTTGTTATCATGCTCTTTAGTACTTAAATCAAGTGCTTTTAAACTCATAGGACGTCCAACATCTAAGGTCAATTTGTTTTCAGGAAAAACAATCATGCCTCGAGTACAAACGACCGGTAAATTTAATACAGTCTGTTCGTTCACTTTACTTCCTCCTATCTTTTATTTCACAAAAAGACGCATGAGCGTCTCTTTGCACTATTTCTTTAAGCTGTCTTTTACTAAATCGATAGCTTTACGAGTTAAAATGTCATTTTCGATTCGGCTCATATTTCCTTCAAAAATCTTTTTAACTTCATCTAATTCCTTTTTATAATAATCCGCGATTTTTTGTAATTCAGCTTCTAATTCTTCATTGCTAACAACTAGTTTTTCTTCTTCAACGATAGCTGCTAAAATTGCATTTATTTTAACTCGTTGTTCAGCTTGAGGTTTGATTTCTTCTTTGATAGCATCTTTATTTTTACCAGTAAATTGTTCATATACTTCAAAATTTAAACCTTGTCTTTGTAAATTTTGTTCAATTTCCTGTAACATCATTTCTTGTTCTTGATTCAATAAAGCTTCGCTAGATTCAACTTTTGAATTTTCAATCAATGCGTTATAGATATCATCCATGAATTTTTGTTCACTTTCATTTTCTTTACGAGATTTAATATTAGCTTTGATATGATCTTTTAATTGATCTAAAGTTTCAACACCATCAATATTAACATCTTTAGCTAATTCATCATCGATTTCTGGTAAATGTTTTTCTTTGATTTCATGTACAGTTACTTTAAATACTGCTTCTTTTCCTGCTAAATCTGCAGCTCCATAATCTTCTGGGAAAGTAACTTTAATTTCTTGTTCTTTATCAACACCCATTCCAATTAATTGATCTTCAAATCCAGGAATAAATGCGCCACTTCCAATTTCTAATGGATAATTCTCACCTTTTCCACCTTCAAAAGCAACACCATCAACAAATCCTTCAAAATCAATTACTGCTGTATCACCTTTAGCAACTTTACCATCTTCTTTTACAGATAATTCAGCAAATTGGCTTTGATAATTTGCTAATTGCTCTTCAATTTCTTTTTTAGTTACAGTTACACGAGTTTTCTTAACTTCTAATCCTTTATATTCACCTAGTTCAACTTCTGGTTTAACTGGTACTAAGATCTTAACTTCCAATTCATCTTTATTTACTTTATCGATACTTAAAGCTGGCTGTGCAATTGGTTCAACTTTAGCCTCATCTAAAATCTTAACAAAATTAGCTTGTAAAATCATATCAGTCGCTTCTTCTAAAATACTAGCTTTAGATACTCTAGCTTTAACCATTGCAACTGGTGCTTTACCTGGTCTAAATCCATCAATTTTTACTTTTTTAGCTAATTTGTCTAATGCTTTTTTTTGAGTTTCTTTCCATTCTTCTACATCGAATGCTACTGTTAATTCAACGATGGCATTCTCTAATTTTTTATTATTGATTTTCATACAATTCTCCTTCTTTAGTTTCATCACGTATTATATACTAACAATTTCATTAATTCAACTTTTTTGAACATTAATATCCCAATTTTTGTGACTTTAATATTCAATTTGTTTAATTTCATTTAATTTTTCTAAGATTTCTTCTTTATCACAGTTATAAAGCAGTTCAACATCATCTAATTCTAGATTAATATACTGCATCGAAGCCAAATGATAATGAATCGCTCCAGCAATTGATCGATAATCATATTCATCAATAAACTTAGGATATATCAAATATAAATAAAAATTTAAAAACTGCTCACATAAATTAAATAAAGATGGATTTTCATCTTCGATTGCATCACTTAATAAAGCTAAGATCATTTCACCAACTTCCTGATTCAATACCAATGGTGCGTAACTAGGATTAATTTCATATTCGATTCCATTTTTTGTAAGAATCATTTCTTCATCGATTTCTTGATCAATCATTAATTCAATCAACATGCTTTTAGCAAAATCAGGTTTATCATCATCCTTTAAAAATTTTCTGATTGCTGGTAAAAGACGACGAATATTCATTCCTTCCATTTGTTCGATTGCCATATATAAAAGATCTTCATTTAAGATATCTTTCATTAAAATATTTTCCATATCTTCTAAACTAAAAGCATTATTATGACGTTCCATTCCTTCATTAGCTTCTCTTTTAGCTAATAAAAGCTCATCATAAGCCGCATTAAAAACACTCTCATATTCATAAGGAATATAAGGCATCGACAGTTCCTCAACAATAATATTGATTGCCTCTTCAAATTCCTCTAACTCTTTTAAAACTGCAACATAAATACTAATAACATCATAATATGTATTACCAGCTTTTGCCTTTGCTAGCACTCCTTCACTTCTAGCTGCCTGATATTCACCTAAGCCATATAAACATACTAATCTTTGATAGCGAACCATTTCGTCATCAAGATCAGTAAGCAGCTCTAGTGCATCTTGAAACTGACTATTAGCAATATATTCTTCAATCATACATTCTCCTCAAAAATGATGTATCATAGATACATCATTACTCTTCATCTTCTAAATCAAGCTGATACTCCTGTTCGTCAGTACCATCATCTTCTTGTTCATGTAAACTTTTAATTACTTCATTATAAAGTTCCAATTTACTATCATTAAAAAAATCATCATCTGTCAAAGGCATAACTATCACTCCTCAAAACACTATTATAACAAGCCGTAAATATTTTGCAATGAAAACAATTTATTTTTTTGACTAACTAAACAATTACTAATAACGATCTACAAAAATACTATTTTCTCACTAAATAAAATCAATATCATCTTTTTCAACAAGTCGATTATTTATTGATCTATTTAAAAGATATAATATAAAAAGAATTTATCGAAAATTGATAAATTCTTGATCCAACACTTAAACTATCAAATCCTGTTGAATAAGTTCACCATAGTAGTAATATAAAATATTACCAATATTATCACTAACACTCCTTTTATAATAAAACCTATCAATGCCCCTTTACCAGCAGTTTTAGCTCTTTGTGGCTTTTTATCTTCATAAATAAGGTATAAGATCAGTCCTACAAGCGGAATGAAAAAACCAAAAACAGCAAATACCAGATTTGAGATATCAACATTTATCTGACTATCTTTTGATTTCTTAGTTACATTTATAATATTAGTTCCAATCCCTGTCCTATCATTGATATCTCGAAAACCAACAAAATTACCATTCTCATAAAAGAAAGCCTCACTTTTCCAGCCAGCAATATCATAATAACAATCAGTTTGAACTGCTTGTTTTATAACAGATGTTAATTTTTTATAAGTTTCTTCATTATACTTTATCGATTTTTTTAAATGGACTGTTATTCATGATCAACATATCTAAAAGTTCTGATATATTATTACCATTCTTGTTGATTTCAAACGGTTCTGTAAAATAATCAAGTATTTTATCACTCTACTTCGCAATATGCTGTACCATTGCCTTTTCATATTGATGATTAATTTCTGGAAAAAGAGGAAAATACCCTTTTACTTATAAATACAATTATGTTAATTCTCTTGCTCTTAGCTTTTCCAATATTTTTAAATCATCATTATCAACAGCAAGTGCAATATGATCTTTTCTGACCTGATCTGAGATTGTAAATAAATTGGTGTATATAACTAAAAC
The DNA here is from genome assembly GCF_000686665.1 of Thomasclavelia saccharogumia DSM 17460. Classification (GTDB taxonomy): domain Bacteria; phylum Bacillota_I; class Bacilli_A; order Erysipelotrichales; family Coprobacillaceae; genus Thomasclavelia; species Thomasclavelia saccharogumia. Next base: position 11,939 of record NZ_JMLH01000054.1, read on the forward strand.
ACTCATTACCATGTTCTTTAATTTCTGTTTTGGGGATACTGGTTCCAGCCCCAAAAGTTGTCCCATAGTCATTGCTATCGCCACTATCAAACCAAATATATTTATTATCAATAAAAAATTTTATAAAATCATAATTATTGAACTCAATAGCATATTCAAGTACTGTTTTTTTATATTCGTCAACATTAAAAAATCTGCTCATCATCTCTTTCTATATAAGTAAATCATTCTTTTTTATTATGTGATTGAGCAATAGCATAATTTGTTACTCTTTGACTTTTTTGAACGTCACAACTTCCAGCACTAAATATTTGTTCAAAAGAAACATCAAGTAACTTAGAAAAAATAGGTAGATCGTAAATTTGAATTGTTTTTGTACCCTTTTTAATTTGTGAAAGACGATTTTCCATATTTTGGATCGCATCCTCATTGATTCCCTCACCACTTATTTTTAAATATTCTCTACAAAAACTATGTGCTGAATCATACTTATTAGTAATTAAACTTGAAATATAACACTTTTTCCTTCCTTTCTAGATGTTTTTATGATATCAAAAAAAGTCTCATTACATATCATAAAATTGCATACATAACGATATCCTCTACGTAAATCTAATACACGATTTATCATAAGATCTATCTAGAAAAGAAATAATTTTATTTTTAAAACAATTTAAATAACTGTTGATAATAATCAACAAAAACACTATTTTTGCGCCAAACAAAGTTAATATCATGTTCCATTGATAAATCAGCTATTTTTATTTCCTTTAATAAACCTAATTTTATTTCCTTTTCAACAGCAATACGATACATGAAAGTTATTCCATGATTATTTTTAACTAACTGTTTAATTGTGTTAATATTGCTGATTTCAATCAAATTAATAAAATCATTAATACTTAAATTACATTCTCCTAAATACCGTTCAAGTATTTCTCTTGAGCCTGAACCAGTTTCACGAATAATCAGATTATAACTAAAAAGCTCGGTTATATTTTTAACTACATCTAGCTCAAAATCATTTGCAGCTACACATACATAACGTTCCTTACAATAAAATAAATAATCATATTCTAACTTATTAAAATATCCTTCTACTAAAGCAAAATCAATTTTCCCATCATTAATATAATTTAATAATTCCTTAGTATTTGCCACTTCCATTTTTAACACCATATTATCTTGATTACTCAAAAAATTATCAATAACTTTTGGCATCATATACTCTCCAACTGTTAATGTTGCTCCAAAAATCAATTCTTGTTTCATTTTCATATCATTAAATTTTCTTTTTAAAAAGATATCATCATGTTTTAAAGTTCGGGCATATTCTAATAAGATTTTTCCTTCATCTGTTAATTGCATTTTTTTACCTAGAAAATAAAATAATTTAATCTGGTAGTAACTTTCAAGATAATGAATATGATTAGATACTGCCGGTTGTGTAATATTCAAATATTGACTAGCTTTAGTAAAATTCATAAACTTGCATACAGCTAAAAATGTATCGATTCTAAAATCCAGCATTTTATCACCCTGATTAATAATAACATTTTTTTATCGTTATATAAATATATATAATTTTTATTTATTGTTTTAATCATGTATAATATTATCGATCAGAAGGGAGATTTGTATGATTAAAATTAAAAATAGCTTTTTAGGTGTAATTTTATGTCTAATTATTTCTTTACCTGCTTATTATTTAGGTAAAATGTTTCCTTTAGTTGGTGGTCCAGTTTTTGCAATTTTAATGGGAATGATCATTACCTGCTTTTTAAAAGATAAAAGTAAAGTTCAAGAGGGGATTACTTTTACTTCTAAAAAGATCTTACAATATGCAGTTATTCTATTAGGATTTGGGATGAACTTAAAGGACATCTTAAAAATTGGCAGTTCATCATTACCAATTATTCTTTCAACCATCACAACTTCACTGGTAGTTGCTTTTGTTTTATGTAAACTGTTAAAAATACCTTCAAAGATTGCCACCTTGATTGGCGTTGGCTCTTCAATTTGCGGCGGATCAGCGATAGCAGCGACAGCGCCAGTAATTGAAGCTGATGATGAAGAAATTGCTCAAGCAATTTCTGTAATCTTTCTTTTTAACATTCTCGCAGCATTGATTTTCCCAACTTTAGGAGGAATTTTAGGATTATCAAACGATGGTTTTGGATTATTCGCTGGAAGTGCTGTTAATGATACTTCTTCAGTTACTGCTACTGCTACAGCCTGGGATGGTATTCATGGCAGCAATACATTAGATCATGCTACGATCGTTAAACTTACAAGAACTTTAGCAATCATTCCAATTACTTTAGTTCTAGCGCTTAAACGTACTCGTGATAATGGAAAAAGCAGCAAAGTTGATCTAAAAAAGATTTTTCCTTACTTTATTTTATTTTTTGTCCTAGCTTCAATTATTACTACTGTTTTTAATCTACCTGTTAGTATTACGGCACCAATCAAAGATTTGAGTAAATTCTTTATTATCATGGCAATGAGTGCTATTGGTCTAAATACTAATATTGTAAAATTAATAAGAAGTGGTGGTAAACCAATACTGCTTGGTTTTAGCTGTTGGGTGGCGATTACTGTTGTATGTTTATCAATGCAGGCATTACTTGGTTTATTTTAATGACGGAATTTCCGTCATTTTAATTTGTTTAATAATTTCTTATTGTTTTAATTTATTTTTATTAAACTTTATACTAAAATATAAGAGGAGGTGGGTATATGATTAGCAAAACTACAAATATCCAATTTCAAGAATTTGGATCAATATATAACGACCCTTTTACTACCAAAAATAAATATATCCATAAAGAAATTTCTTTATCCAGTCAAATAATAACTACCATGTTTTATTGTAATAAACAAGTGCGCATTGAATCAGCTGATTTAGCAAATATCGTAATCAGTAAAAATTTAATGGATTTTGAATTATTTGCTATTCGCCTCAATTTACTTATTAAACCTTTTCAATTTTTTAATATTATTCCTCATAACAAAAAAACAACAGTTAAATTAATCATCCCAAATAACGCTAAATTTATTGCTTTAAATCTTATGGAGCCATACGTCTACCAGCCAATCGTCCCAATCTTATCGATTCCGCAAATAATTGGCTGTTATTATAACATAAAAAAGCCTAAATACTATTTTGAAGGTGAGCAGCATAACTTTTATGAACTTACTTTCATTGATCATGGAAGTCTAGATAATTATATTGACGATACCTGTTACACACTACAAAGCAATGATTTAATGATATTTGGCCCAAATCAATTTCACAAACAGCAAGTTAATAGTAATCAAACCTGCTCTTATTTAACGATTCTTTTTGAAATGTCGATTGCTGATGATTCAAAATTATTAAATACTATTTTTCATCTTAATGACACTTTACGCAACTTATTAAATAAGCTATCCTTAACAAGTGATAAACAAAATATATATTCTAAAACATTAATGTTATGTTATCTCCAAGAAATAATCATTCATTTATTACAAAATAATCAATTTCAAAAAAAAGCCTCTAAACTTCCAAACACTCAAAAATACCAAGAAAATTTATTTAAACAAATATTAGCATATATCAACAATAACATTAATACGCCATTATCAATTGAAGATATTACAGAATATTTTTCTATTTCCCGCAGTTCTTTACAAGCTCTTTTTAAAACAAATATCAACAAAGCCCCTAAAAACTATATTATTAATTTAAAATTAAAACGCAGTAAAGAGTTACTATTAGAAAATAAATATACGATTACAGAAATCGCCTATATGTTAGGATTTAGTTCTATTCACTATTTTTCAAGAGCATTTAAACAGCAATTCAACCTAACCCCTAGCGAATATTCCAAACTTGTCTATCATCAGCAAGATCCTGCATCATATAAAAATGACGAATGATCGTCATTTTGTCACAATATTCACAAGTTATTCACAATTGTGATTTTCAATAGTAAGAGAACTTAATAAAGTTTCCAATTCCTGGATTCCTTTTGACTGAGATATAATAATTGCCTCTAATATCGGCCTCAATTCTGGACAAATATCGTATTTTAAAGTTGTTTTTGACATCGCTATTGCACCAGCATGATGCGGGATCATCTCTTTAATAAAATCAACATCAATATTATTATTAAAAGATTTTTCCGACATTTTGATAAACATAGTTTGCATGATTGCATCTATCTCATCTTGATATTGATTTAAATGCATTTTACAATTAGTTTGCTTTTGACAAGTACATAAAATACTTTTCATATTTTCGATACTTTTTGTCTGATCTCTAATAATCCCAAAAGCTAGTTCTTGTAAATAAGTATTTTTCGTATATTTTAAAAGATTACAACACATTAAAATAGCTGCCCGATGATGGGGAATCATCTGAACAATAAAATTATGAGAAATACTGCATGATAATTGTACAGAAGTCATCTTTTCAATCATTTGTGCTAGAATACACTGATACTCATTTAAATATATCTGCGTGTTCCAATCAAGGTAACATGATCGTTCCATAGTTTCATCTCCTAATTTATTTATATGCTATCTCTATTTATTTGTTACAAATATCGCTCTTCCCCTACAGCTTATTATTTCGTTTGTTTTCATCTTAACTAAACTTTTAATCATTTCAATTATGTAACGAACAAAACAGATTTAAAAATTATAACTTTACGTGTTTAAAAACATATGGCTTTGTAGACATTAAAAAAATATTACAAATAAAAGACGCTTTATCATATTTATGATTATTTATATAATTATTTTATTAATATCTCTTTGATTTTTTTGCTAGGAAGATAAAAAATATCAATAAGTCTATACATATTGGACAATATGTAATAGATGTGGGAAAGATTTAACAAACCTTGATGGTAAAGCATTAATGCCGAAAAAAAAGTTCGTATTCAGTAAAAAAGCCAAAGTCTAAGATGCCGTTATAAAGCAGCAGTGGTCCAAAACCAAAGCGAGTCTGGATGGAAACAAAAAATCAATGGATATAAATGCTCAACGTGTGGAGCAACATAATAAAAATAAAAGAATTATTTGATCGTAGGATTTCCTGCCCTAAATCACAAAACTGCAAATTAAAATAACGAAAAAAATCAAGAGAAAAATGTTTCAAAAACTCTTAACCTGTTTTTATAACCTATGATGTATTTATTATAAAAAAGATAGCCGTGTTCAAGACAAAACTTTCATAAGTAATTGTTCCGTTATATAAACAACTAAAAATAGTATCTTCTTGATTGCTTCAAAGTTAATTTATTTATGTGATATAGATGAATATTATCTAAAAAATTTCAAGTAAGTATTATTTTAGATATACTTTTTGTTAGTAATTTAACTGATCCTAAAAATATGATGATAACAACTAATTAAGTGTGCTAAATCATTTATCAAAAAACTATTTGATCGATATTTTCATATATTAAAGTAAAAGAAACCTTGAATTTGTTAAATAAATTCAAGGTTTATCACGATTGTAACATCCCATCTATTTTAATAATAGCGTCCACAAAGAGAAAACTATTTTTTAATATTTACAATAATTTTATAGGCTTTTAGTACCTTTTTTCTATTTATTTTAGATAAAAAATTTTAAGAATACTTTTCACACCACAAAGCCCATTCAGTCGAGCAATTTTTTCATTTTGTTTTGCTTTTCAGGAAACATATGAAAAATAGTAATTTTCAACCATTTCTCTGCTATGTCCAAGACGTTCAGCAATATCCATCACACCATTATTTACTAAATATGATTGTACTATATGATAAAATTGAATACGTAAAAGAATTTTTGGCATAGTCTTTACATTATGAAATACTGGTAACACGTGATTTTGTTAAAACAGCTCTGATAAGAAATTTTGCGAAGATTCCATGCTATATTGTGTAGGTGTTTTACAATTCTTCTGTTTTATATAAATTATATCCCTCATAATTATAGCTTGCATCTATACCTTTCATATAGATTTCTCTATCATTTATCTTATCTGTTAAGGCATTTTTTAATAGATGTTTGATTTCTAAATCTTTGATAGGACTTCTTTCCATAGCAAGGAAATATTCATTTTTATCAACTTTTGACCAGTCCACAACGTAACCGATTTCTTTTTTTAAAATAGCATCAAGCCATATCCTTGTACTTCTGCCATTTCCTTCACGAAAAGGATGGGCAACATTCATTTCAACATATTTTTCAATGATTTCATCAAATGTTGATTGAGACATTTGATCAATACTTTCTAAGGCTGAATAAAGATAAAGAACAGGAGCAAAACGAAAATTTCCTTTAGCAATATTTATATTTCTAATCTGTCCTGCAAAATCATATATGTCTTCAAAAAGATACTTGTGAATTGCAGATAATCCTTTAAAAGTACCAACTTCAAAAGTATCTAAAATACCTTTTTCAAACAATTCCAAAGCTTTCTTTTTAGTTATTTTTTCTTCAATGTGTGCCAGTTCTACAGAATTAGTTATATTGAGTTTATTTTTTAAAACCATTTTTATACCTCCTGTGAATATATGATATTATCTATCAAAAAATGGATCAACTTCTTGATAAAGTTCATCACAGTCGTTTCCCTCTGCTGTTTACTGCGACAGCGATTATTGATGAGCACCAGATATTCATAACCATTATAGTATGCAGAGCCCTTTATATAACTGGGCAGAGACATTTAAATTTATGCTATGATATTTTAAAAAATCTTCAAACTGCATTTTCATGGTGATTTCTTAGAGATGAATCCTTTTGATAATTTGTATTTGCTACAACTTCATAGATAACCTTAGAATAATTAATATTCAAAATATCATATTTTTTAAAGTGCTTAGTAAATTTGATAAGTTATCTAAGCTTATGTCTTGTTTATTTCTCTTTTTAATATTGCTCCTATCTCTTGATAAAGAGCCATATCTATTTTTATCATTGCAATCACCTTCTTAATTTGATTGTACTAAAACGCTACGCGTTAGTTCAATTCTTTCTTTATATTTTCTATATTTTTTTGTTTGCCATCTTTCTTATGATGGCTTTTTTTATTTATAATTTAGTTGTCATTTTATACAGAAAGGACTGATTAACTATGAATACTAAATCTATAAATGACAAAATTGCACAATATCCTATTTTAACCGATGTTAAAAATGAACTTCTTATCAGAAATCTTTCTCAAAGAACTATCATCAACTATATGGATGGTATAGCTCGCTTTTTTGACTTCATTGAATATGATAATGAATTTGAAATCTCTG
>NZ_JMLH01000055.1 GCF_000686665.1 Thomasclavelia saccharogumia DSM 17460
ATGGTGCCGGCTAAAGGACTTGAACCCTCAACCTACTGATTACAAGTCAGTTGCTCTACCAGTTGAGCTAAGCCGGCTTATTTACTTTATGGTGGAGGTTAACGGGCTCGAACCGCTGACCCTCTGCTTGTAAGGCAGATGCTCTCCCAACTGAGCTAAACCTCCGTCACTTAATGCTTTACCATATTATCATTTACTTTTAAATTAGTCAATAAGAAATTTACATAAAATTAAAAAGGCTATTCTTAATCAATGCTATTAAGTTAAGAGATTGATGAAGAATATATGAAAATGTACGCTTCTTTTTTAAAGTGTTGTTTATAGATGGTACATTATGAATAGTTATAAGCATTAATTAAATGATTGAATCTTCTTTTATTTTTCTTGCGATAGAACACTTGATTTTGAAATAACTTTGAAGAATATTATCTGTATGGAAACTAGATCATTAAAGGACGAGTTTTTAAAGCTTAATAATTTTTCTATTGAAATTCCTACTGTTTCTGCATTTGTTCAAGCTAGAAGCAAAATCAAAGTAGAAGCTTTTAAAATATTATTTGATTATTTTAATAAAATGACACATAAGGACAAACTTTATAAAGATGATATAGATAATACAGTATATGGCATCTGCTATGACTTGCTTAAATGTATTGATAGGCTAAAATGAATGAAAACGATGCTTTCTGTCAAATGGTTGACAGATGTTATGAATCATATAACGGATTTGAACATGTCGCAAGATCTGGATAGAAGATTAAAAGATATAATTATCAGAATTATGTATGACACAATCTTGCAATCCAGTGAGTTTGATATCAATGTTTTTAGAATATACACTTTAAAACAAAAATAATCAAAGTTTGGTCATAATTATCTAAATTTATGCCTGCAAATATGGGATTTGATTTTATGTCAAAAGAAAATTGATTCAACAGGAAATATATGTTTGCTTATTGCTCTATGATTTCTGTCAGCAAATCGTTCAGAATATAAAAATTTCACAAAAAGATAAAAGAAAATATATCATTATGTGCCTTCAATGTAGTATCAATACTACACTTTTAAGGATGTTAAAAAAAACCAGAAGACCATATTTATTTGATATTGTCTTCCGGTTAATTATCGTTATCTTGACCTAATGATATTGATTTTAGATCGGCTTTTTTATTAATATCCAGGTTTACCAAGTAATTTAAACATATTTTTCTTATATACTTCAACACCTGGCTGGTTGAATGGATTAACATCTAATAAATATACAGACATTGCACATGATTTTTCGAAGAAATAAACCATATAACCAAATCCATAAGCATCCATTTTATCTAAAGTAATTAAGATATTAGGAACATTACCAGTATTAACATGAGCATCGATAGTTCCTTCACAAGCTTTTTTATTTACATAATCAACTGATTTACCAGCTAAATAATTTAAACCATCTAAGTCATCTTTATCACTAGGAATTGTCATATCACCAGCAGGTTCTTTAACTTGCATGATTGTTTCATATAATACTTTTGAACCTTCTTGGATAAATTGTCCTAATGAATGCAAATCAGTAGAGAAAGTAGCACTAGTAGGTAAAATACCTTTTCCTTCTTTTCCTTCTGATTCACCATATAATTGTTTCCACCATTCAGCAACCATTGCCAATTGTAACTCATAAGTTACGAACATTTCTGCAGGATATCCAGCTTTGTGTAAAATTTGACGAGCAACACCATATTTATAAGCATCATTTTGGTCTAAATCAGCATTATTATATTTAACCATGGCATCTTTAGCCCCATTTAACATGGCATCAATATCAATACCAGCCATAGCGATAGGAAATAATCCTACTGGTGTTAAAACAGAATAACGTCCGCCAACATCATCAGGAATTACAAAAGTAGTATATCCCTCTTCAGTTGCTAAAGTTTTTAATGCCCCACGAGCTTTATCAGTAGTAGCAACAATTCTTTCTTTAGCTCCTTCTTTACCATATTTAGCTTCACACATTTCTTTGAAAATTCTAAATGCAATTGATGTTTCTGTAGTAGTTCCTGATTTAGAAATTACATTGATAGCAAATTCTTTTCCCTCAAGATAGTCTGCTACTTGTTTGATGTAATTTGATGAAAAAGTATTACCAACATAAATTATTTCTACATCATTTGTTGGATATAAACCATTAATTGCTTCGATTGCAGCACGTGCCCCTAAATAAGATCCTCCAATTCCACATACTAATAAAACATCTGTTTTTTCTCTTAATTTAGCAGCAGTTTCTTTAATCAGCTCAACTTCAGCTTTATCATAATTTTCTGGTAATTCAACCCAACCAAGAAAATCATTACCAGCTCCAGTTTTATTATGAATCATATTATGGATATCTTTTACCGTATCTTTATATGATTCAATATCTTCATTTAATTTGGCTTTAGATAAATCTAATGTAATCATTTTAACTTTCCTCCGTGATTCCTTGTTTAAGCCAGTCTTCCATGGCTAATGCTAATGGTGCAAATCCATTAGGCGTTTCAACGATCAATCGTCTAGGGTTTTTATAATAAACTCGTTTATTACGCCTACGATAACGACTATCAATGGCTTTTAAACTCAATCTTGCATGATTAGTTTCTTCATCAAAATCAATCACTTTGACTTTAATAAACTCACCAACTTTTACAAAACTATCAATGCTTTTAACGAATTTATCTGATATTTCTGAAATATGAATTAAACCAGTTGAATTATCAGGTAAGCTTGCAAAAGCTCCATACGGTTGGATACCAGTAATTTTTACATCAATGATATCACCACGTTTAATTTTTTGGCTCATTAATAATCACTCCTTGCACAAGTTATTATATCATAAAATGATTAAAAATATTTCATTTTATCAATTTTTATTAACGAATTTCAAAATAAAATATTCATGTAATAAGTTTATCGAGTATTTTTATTTAAAAATAAAAATTTTGTGGTAGAATAAAGTATCAGATAAGGAGATGTTAAAGATGGAAAATACAAGTACAATAGAAGAAGTAGAAAAAGTAATTAATAAATTAAGACCATATTTAAATCGAGATGGTGGCGATATTGAATTGATAGATTTTAAAGATGGAATCGTTTATGTAAAAATGCTTGGTGCTTGTGCCGGATGTACAATGCTTGATGAAACGTTGAAAGATGGTGTTGAACAAATTTTGATGGAAGAAGTTCCTGGTGTTCTAGGTGTTCAAAATATTTTAGAAGGTATGGCATTTTAATTTGAGACAAATCTGATATAATTTTGAGATGAAATTCGCTATGATTCATGTTAAAATGCTAATATCTGATAAATTACTTGCAATATTCTATTAGATATATTATTATGTATTTGTTGCTTTTTTAGAATATTATTGTTTAAACAATGCAAACTATGTTTAGGTGATAATATGCAGGAAAATGTTAGACAACAGAAAATGATAGCTAGTATCTTATTAGATATTGGTTTAGATGACGAATTAATTGAAATTATGACGTCGCTGACAAAAGAAGAAATACAAGAAATAAATAAAAAAGACTCTTATTAAGAACTACTAGATGAAGATCGATGATGTAGTGGCAACCCTATATTTGAAATAGAAGGTGCCTGACTGAGCAAGTTTTACTTGAACAATGAGAGAAGGCTTCCTAACTATGTATGCTTTCTCTTTAGGAAGCTTTTTTATTTACAAAGAAGGAGAAAGAAAATGAAAGAAAAAGTATTATTTACTTCAGAATCAGTATCAATGGGTCATCCTGACAAAGTTTGTGATCAAATCAGTGATGCGATTCTTGATGCCTGTTTAAGAGAAGATCCTAATTCAAGAGTTGCTTGTGAAGTTTTTGCAACTACGGATCTAGTAGTTATTGGTGGTGAAATTACAACGACTGCTAATGTTGATTATGAACAGGTGGCTCGTGATGTTTTAAAGGAGATAGGTTATGATGATAGCGAAAAAGGGATCGATTATCGTACTTGTAAAGTACAATTGGAAATAGATTGTCAATCACCGGACATTGCTTTAGGAACTAATGATGCAGTTGGTGGTGCAGGTGATCAGGGAATCATGTTTGGTTTTGCTTGTAAAGAAACTAAAGGTTATATGCCGTTACCAATTTCTATTGCTCATCACTTAGTACGTTATGCTACAGAAAAGAAAAATAGTGGCGAGTTTAAACATGCTCGTCCTGATATGAAAGCCCAAGTAACGATTGATTATACCGAAGAACAACCAACGATTGATACAATTTTAATGTCGATACAGCATGATCCAGATTTTGATGAAGCAGAATTTAAACGGTACGTAAAAGAAGAAATCATGGATGTCGTTGTAAAAAAATATAATTTAAATACTAATTATCGCGTTTTAATAAATCCTACGGGACGTTTTGTAATTGGGGGACCACATGGAGATACAGGATTAACAGGTCGTAAGATCATTGTTGATACATACGGTGGAGCAGCGCGCCATGGTGGTGGAGCGTTTAGTGGTAAGGATCCTTCAAAAGTGGATCGTTCAGCTGCATATATGCTAAGATATATTGCTAAAAATATTGTTGCGGCTAATCTTTGTGATAAGATCGAAATTCAGGTTTCATATGCAATCGGGGTAAAAGAACCAACTTCTATTTTTGTGGAAACTTATGGAACTGAGCGTGTTGATCATGATATTATTTTAAGAGCTATCAAAGAAAATTTTGATTTAACACCAGGAGGAATTATTAAATCATTACAATTACGACAGCCTTTATATTTAAAAACAGCTGTATATGGTCATTTTGGACGTGGTGATATTAATTTACCTTGGGAAAAGTTAGATAAAGTAGAAATTTTAAAAAAATATTTATAGATAAAAATACTCGATTTATCGAGTGTTTTTTTGATTATGTTAAATTAAGGAAAATTTTATCTATAATTTAAGTGTTATTTTATGAATTTATATTGTATAATATTTATATACAAAAAGGAGGAATTCTTATGAAAATCTCAGTTAGAGGAAAAAACATTGAAATCACAGAAGCTATAGAAACAAAAATATCAGAAAAATTATCTAAATTAGATAAATACTTTATTGTAAGTGACAATGTAGAAGCAAAAGTTTTATGTCGGGTTTATCCTTATGGTCAAAAACTTGAAGTTACGATTCCTACTGAATATGTACTTCTAAGAGCAGAAGTAGTTGATGATGATCTATATACTGCAATGGATTTAGTTGTAGACAAATTAGAAGGACAAATTAGAAAGTACAAAACTAGATTAAGTCGTAAATCAAAAGATAATAAACTTGCATTCAATTTATCTTCAATTGAAGATGTTGAATCTGAAGATGATGTATTGGTAAAGGTAAAATCAATTACTCCTAAGCCAATGGATATGGAAGAGGCGATCATGCAGATGGAATTGATCGGACATTCATTCTTCGTATATCGTGATGCTGAAAGTGATTCTATTAGTATTGTTTACCGTCGTAACGATGGAGATTATGGTTTGATTGAAACTGATGAATAATAATAAAAAGCCCAAAGGGCTTTTTATTTTAAGTGTATATTACATCCCTGATAATAATTTTTACTTACCATCAATTTATCAATATCATTTAAAATAGTAACTTTTTTAATTGACCAAAGCGGTGCAATTAAATCTTCAATGTTTCCATCACCGGTAAGACGTTCAATAATAATATTATCAGGCAGATAACTTAATTGTTCAGTAACTAAATCAATATATTCTTCGCGTGAAAGCATTTTAAATTTATCATCTAAGTAGAGTTGATGTAATTTAGTATTTTTAATGACAAAAAGCATATGGATTTTAATTGCCTGGATATCTAGTTTACCTAATTCTTTAGCTGTTTGTAACATCATTTCTTTTGTTTCAAAAGGTAAACCATTAATTATGTGGACACAAACATTGATTTTATGCTGGCGTAATTTATTTAAACCATCTAAAAATTCTTGATAAGTATGTCCGCGATTAATTAATTGACCTGTTTTATCATGAATAGTCTGCAATCCTAATTCTATCCATAAATCACACTGGGTATTAATTTTGACAAGATATTCTAAAACATCATCTTCTAAACAATCAGGACGGGTGGCAATACTAATTGCTACAACGTCTTTTTTATTTAAAAAAGGATCAACACAGTTTTGAATTTTTTCGATTGGACCATATGTATTAGTATTAGCCTGAAAATATGCAATATATTTGCAATTTGGCCATTTTTTTTGAAGAATAGCGCTAACATCATTAAACTGCTGTTCGAGTGAATCTTTAACGTTACCAGCATAATCACCAGAACCGCTGTTACTACAAAAAATACATCCGCCACTTCCTTTAGTGCCATCACGATTAGGACAAGTAAAGCCGGCATTAAGACTGACCTTAGCAACTTTATGATGGTATTTGTTTTTTAAATAATAATTAAAAGTATGATAACGTTTATTATCATTACTGTATCTAAATAGATTCATTTTTATCACCTAAGATATTATAACATAAGGAGAAAAATATGGTATTACAACTTAAAAATGTTACAAAATTTTATAAATTTGGTAAAAATAAACAATTAGTAATTGAAGATCTTTCAATTAATTTTTCGCGTGTAGGAATGGTTGCAATCGTAGGTAAAAGTGGCTGTGGTAAATCGACTTTATTGAATTTGATCGCGGGAATTGAAAAAGCTGATAATGGTAAAGTAATGATTGATGGTCATGAGTTAGACTATTGTCAAATAGACAAATATCAAAGTAAATATATTAGTTATGTTTATCAGTTTTATAATTTAGTTGATGCGTTAACGGTATATGAAAATATAATTTTATTGGCAAAAATAAAGGGTAAAAAGATATCGATGTCTAAATTACATTTTTTAACTGATAAATTAGCTATAACGCCATTGTTAGAAAATTTTCCTAAAGAGCTTTCAGGCGGACAAAAGCAAAGAGTCAGTTTGATCAGAGCTTTTCTTTGTGATACCCCAATATTACTTGCTGATGAGCCTACAGGAGCATTAAATGGTCAAATGGCTAAAGAAGTAATGGAGCTTTTAAAATGGTATTCTAGAAAACATTTAGTCGTCATTATTTCTCATAATTATAATTTGATTAATAAGTATACTAAAAAGATTATCGATCTTGAAAGTAATCAGAATAATTATGATTTTGGTCATCAAAATAATTATCATAAATATTTTTTTAAAAGTATTAATGATAATATGATTAGAATAAAATTTTATGTAAAAAGACAGCTTATTTATCAAAAGAAAAAAATTTTAATGATGTTTTTTTCTCAAATATTTACAATTTGTGCCTTTGTGTTACTTTTAAGTGGTATTAATGGGGGCTGGTTATATTTACAAAATTGTTTTAACAGTGATCCGCTTAAAGAAATCATTGAAATAAGTAAAAAAGATTATCAGGAACTAAATTTTACTGATGAACAGATCAGTAATTTAAAAAATAATAAGTTAGTTAGCCAGCTTAGTTATAAGCTGGATTTTAATTTAGGAATTCTAAAAAATGATCAGGAACTACAGTTAAACAGTTATCAGATATATCAAGATGATAATATTGATTATCAAAAAGGTAATTATCTTGATCAAGATAATCAAGTCATGGTCAATCAAGAAGCCGCTAAAATGTATAATTTAAAGATATCTGATAAACTTGATTTTGTAATCAATGAAAAAAAGTATGTATTTACAATCAAAGCTATTATCAATGATTATATAAATACAGGGGCAAATATTTATTATGATGAAAAATATTTAGATTCAAATTTAAAGAATGAAATAATTGACCAAAGATGTTTAGTTATAAAAAGTGATCATTTTGATCAGCTTTTAAAACAATATGATCATCAGTATTTTATAACAAATTTACATCAGGATTATATCGATAGTTATCAAATTCTTTTTGAAATGGCAGTAATAGTAGTTGCTGTTTTTTTAGTTATTAGTTTTATAATTTCATTAATTTTAATTTCGATTGTTTTAAAAATGATCTTGATTGAACGAAAAAGAGATCTTTGTTTAATGTTATCAAATGGTTTAACGATAAATAGAGCAAGAAAATTATTTGGCTGGGAGACAAGTTTGATGGGAGCTTTGATAGGAGCATGGGGATCTATTTTGGCAGAGGTGATTCTACAAATAATCAGGTTCTTTGATATTGGCGATAAATTGTTTAATATTTCTAATTTATTTGTTTTACCTAAACTGTTTTTATCACAGTTTGATCTATATTTAGTCATGATATTAATTTATATGAGCACATGTTTTATGGTGGCAATGGCGGCGAGTTTAAAAATCAGAAAAATGGATATTAGTGTACTTTTAAAGGAGGATTAAAATGTTAGAGATAAAAAATCTATCTAAACGTTATGATGAACTTATCATCAATGATTTATCAATTATTTTTCCTAATACCGGAATGATTGTAATCGTCGGAGAATCAGGTTGTGGAAAGACAACTTTATTAAATATATTAGGTGGAATTGATCAGGATTATGAAGGTGAAATTTTATTTGATCATCAAAATATTAGAACGATAAAGAATTATTGTCGTAAACATATTGGTTTTATTTTTCAAAATTTTAATTTAATTAATTGGTTAAATGTAAAACAAAACTATTTATTATCGCAATTTTTCACAAAAATAATTTTTAAAAGGGAGAGAGAAGATCGGGAAAGTAAATTAGAGCTAACCGATATATTAAGAAAAAAACCAGGAATATTGTCTGGAGGCCAAAAACAGCGCGTCGCAATGTTAAGGGCAATGATTAAAAATGTTGATATTTTACTTTGTGATGAACCAACTGGATCATTAGATGATAATAATGCAAAAATAATTTTTGATTTATTAAAACAGGAGGCTAAAGAACGGTTAGTAGTTGTAATTACTCATAATGAAGAGTTGGCTTCTAAATATGCAAATCAGATATTTTATTTTCAAAATGGCAAATTAGCTGGTAAAAAGACCCATATTAAAAAAGATAATTTTTATTATCGTTTAAAAGAGAAAAAAAGACCTCTAAATCTTTACAAATTAGCTTTATTACAATATTGTGCAAACATTGCTAGAAATGTAAAAATTACTACTGGTCTGATGATTGCACTAGTTTGTATCATGATTACATTTACATTTAGCGGTTCTTTGCAAAATCAAATTCATCAGCAGTTAAATAAAATTTTTCCTAATCAGCTCGTATCATTACAATCTAGTAATAAAAAAGTAATCAGTTATAATGATCTAATTAAATTGAAGGAAAATTCAAAAATCACATATTTATATGGGGAAATGAATGACTATGAATTTATGGGAGTGTCACTGCAAGATGATTATCAAGTTGATAAGACAGTATATATTAGTGATATGACCAAAGAGCTTAAAAATAATAAACTAGAATTAGGACGAGAAATTAGAAGTGATAATGAAATTGTTTTATCAAAAACTACTGCTATACATTTAAAGCAGAATTATAAAGATCTTTTAAATAAACAAATTTATGGATATTATTTACATGATGATGTAATCAAGAAAATAATGCTAAAAGTTGTAGGAATTAGTGATGAGAATTCTTTATTTGATACTATTTATATTAAAGAGCTAGCTAATGTTAAACATGTAAGTGAGTGCTTTGGTGTAGATGTTGATCAAGTTGTTTTTTCGCTTGGGATGGTCAACATTAATAATAAAGTTAGTGTTAATGAATATTTGAAAATTTTAAAGCAGGAAAATCCGCATTTTAAATTTAAAATAGCTGGTGAGGATATTAATACTAGAGTTGATAATCTGTTATCACAGATTCAACACATTTTAATTTTATTTTCTTCTTTAGCTATTGTTGCAGCTTGTTTTTTGATTGGTGAAGTTTTATATCTTTCAGTGGTTGAAAAGACTAAAGATATTGGAATATTTAAATGTCTTGGAGCGAGTAAATTACAAATTAGTTTACTAGTGATATTTGAAAGTTTTACTTTGATCAATATCGCATTTTTATTTTCATATTTGTTTTTTAATCAGTTAGTTATTTTATTTAACCAGTTTATTGAAGTAATATTGCAATTAAATTTATCTGAAACATTTATTCAAATAGATAATTCATTATTAGTTTTTATTTATTTAGGGGCAGTGTTTTTTGGAATTGTCAGCAGTTTCTTTCCAGCCTCATTTGCTAGTCGTTTAGATCCTGTAAAATCATTGAAATATCAAAGATATTAAATGATGTGATTTTGTTGCATCTGGTCTTTATCAATTAAAACAATAAATATAAAAGCAGCACTAATAGTGTTGCTAACTTAGATGTATAGGAGAATAAAAAAATAAAGGATATAGGTTTTTTCTTGTTTTAAGGTAAACATTAATAAATATTGCTATTTTTTGAAATCTTATAGTTTAAATTATTGATATAGAATTAATTCTATACTAAAATAAGTTATAATCAATACGTTACTAATGATATCTTTAATATGAAAAATAGTGTTATAGTAAAAAATGAATTTGTATTTATGAAATCTAATGAAATGTTAATTGATTAGAATAGGATGGTTGACAAACTTAAGAATAACGAAATAATTTTCTATAATATTTATCAAGGGTATAAAACATTATTAACAGAAATCAGTATTTTTTAAAGACTGTTGATATCGAGTACTTATAAGAAAAAATTTATTTTAATAGATTTAAATTAAAAGATGATGCTAATTATATGAAAAATAAAAGGATTTTTAGAAGATTTAAAGATATAGTTATTAGAATGAATATTATAAGTATTGCAAGGCAATGATCAAAAAGGTATTAGAGAGTGATGAAAATAAGATTTGAATATATAGAGAAGGTGAATTATGAGCAAGGATGTAGTCAGTGGTTTGCATTTTATTTACACTAAGAATAGTTTTGTTTTAGATGATGTAAGAACTAATTTGAAAAGTAATAATAAGTGGATACAGCTATTTTTAAATAATAAGTATCAGGGTTTATATGAACTTGGTTTTTTAGAAAGTGGTAAAGGATTAGAAAGTAGTGCTTTATTTTTATATCGGTTATCAGAATATTTTATTAAATTTTTAAGCCGATTACCAGAGTTAGAAGTTGCTCGTGAACAAACAAAACTTGAATTAGATAAAGACCAGATCGAATATTTAATTTCGTTAGTGCCTTTTGTTATTGGTAGTGAATATGTTAATGAAGACTGGATCAAAGAGCAGATTACACAAATAAATAATGTCTTTTTTGAACAAATGAGTCAGTATGATGGTAGTGTTCAGATGTATCTTCAAGAAAAATCACAAAATCTTCATGCGGCTCAAAGAATTTATTTTCATCTAGTTGAAAATGAAGAGGAAAAAGATTATCCTTTTGCTTTTTTAGCAACTTATGCTTCAAAAGATAATTATGGAAGAATTTTGCATATACCACTAAAAAATGCCCTGGTTGAATATCAAAAGGATCGTGAGCAATTATTAAAACTATTGTCTTGTTTAAATAATGTAGCGCAAAAGAATTATTTGATTGCGGAGTATATGAATTCTGGTGATATTTATCATCCAATTCGGTTGAGTGTTAAAGAAGCTTATTATTTGTTAAAAAGTGTTCCAGAAATTGAAAAAAGCGGGATAACTTGTCGGGTTCCTAATTGGTGGAAAAAGCATTATTCATCAATTTCAGCTAAGGTTAGTGTGGGGGATAAAAAACAATCTTTATTTGGGTTTGATACATTATTGAATTTACAGCCAAATCTTATTGTAAATGGTAATGTTTTGACTAAATCTGAAATATCTCAGCTATTAAAGGCAGAAGAAGGGTTAACATGGTTAAAAGGACAATGGGTTGAAGTTAGTCATACAAAATTAAAACAACTTCTTGAACAGATGGAAAAGTATGACGGCTCTATTTCGCTTAAAGAAGCCTTGACAAAAACATATTTATCAGATAACGAAGATATTGATTCAGAGCTTGAAATTACTAATGGTAAATGGTTGAATACATTGATGACACAACTGAAAAATCCAACTAAAATAAAAAATAAAGCTAAACCACACTATTTGAATGCTAAATTACGACCATATCAAACGACTGGATATAATTGGTTAAACCAAATGAGTGATTTAGGGTTTGGGGCTTGTCTTGCTGATGATATGGGACTTGGAAAGACGATCCAAGTCATTGCATATCTTGAAAAAATGAGAGAATCAAAAAAGGAGAGTCGAGTATTGTTGATCGTACCTGCTTCTTTGCTTGGAAATTGGTCTAAGGAAATTGATAAATTTGCAGCGAAGTTACCATATTATATTCTTCATGGTAAAGGGGCTCCATTATTATCTAAAGAATTTCAAAACCAAACTGCTTTTTTAACAATTACTACTTATGGTATGGCAGTGAGATTAGAAATATTACAAAAAATAAATTGGGATTGTATAATTCTTGATGAAGCGCAGGCTATTAAAAATCCTAATACAAAACAAACACGAACTATTAAAAAAATTCCTAGTCGTATGAAAATTGCGATGACAGGAACTCCAATTGAAAATGATCTATCAAATCTTTGGTCATTATTTGATTTTTTAAATAAAGGATTACTAGGGAGTGCAAAAGAGTTTAAAGAATTTACTAAAAATATGCAGAGTACCCCAGAAAGTATGGCTAAATTAAAAACTATGGTATCACCATTTATTCTTCGACGCTTAAAAACTGATAAATCAATTATTTCTGATCTTCCTGATAAAATTGAAATCATTGATCATGTCGACTTATCAAAACGGCAAGTTGTTTTATATCGTAAAGAAGTTGCTAAAGCAGAAGAAAAATTGGAACAGTTAGAAGGGATTGAACGTCGCGGTCTTGTATTGGCGTTATTAACTAAGCTAAAACAAATTTGTAATCATCCTGATCAGTTTGTTAAAGGAGATAATTATAATGCAAAAGATAGTGGAAAATTCCAGATATTAAAAGAATTATGTCAAACGATATATGAAAAACGTGAAAGAGTATTAGTATTTACACAGTATAAAGAGCTTTGTGAGCCATTAGCAAATTATTTAGAAATGATTTTTAATCGTGAAGGGTTTATTATTCATGGTGGAATATCACCAAAAAAGCGAACTGAAATTGTTGATAAATTTAATGATTCTAACCATTATGTTCCTTTCATTATTTTATCATTAAAAGCAGCTGGAACAGGATTAAATTTAGTGAGTGCTAATCATGTAATTCATTTTGATCGATGGTGGAATCCTGCGGTGGAAAATCAAGCAAGTGATCGAGCGTATCGAATTGGTCAAACAAAAGAAGTTTTCGTTCATAAGCTTGTAAGTAATGGGACAATTGAAGAAAAAATTGATCAATTAATTGAGTCTAAACAAGAATTAGCAAATTCAGTTTTAGCAACTAGTAAAGAAAGCTGGATTACTGAGCTTAGTAATGATGAGTTATTGAAGCTGTTACGTTTGGATTTATAGTAAGGTAGGAGTTATTTATGGCAAAATATTGGACATCATCAATTCAGTATTCACAAATGAATGCTGAAGAGTTACAAAAGAAAGCTAGAGAAAGTGTACTTTCAGCAAAAAATAAGGGGAAAGCAATGCATCCAATAGTTGTTGAAGGAAAAGGAATAGCAAAAAGCTGGTGGGGGCAGGCCTGGTGCAAAAATATTGAACAATATGCAGATTATGCTAGTCGAATTGAAAGAGGAAAGAGATATGTTCGTTCTGGAGCAGTTGTTGATTTAATAATTAAAAGTGGCAAAGTTCTTGCTCGAGTTCAAGGCACTAGAAAAACACCGTATAAAGTTGAAATCAAAATAAGCCCTTTAAAGGAAGAAAATTGTAATCAGATAATTGAACGTTGTGGAACACAAATCGAAACTCTTCAAGAGTTAGTTAATGGTAATTTTCCTATCGAACTTCAAGATGTTTTTACTGGTGAGCATGGTCTTTTTCCAACACCTAGAGAAATTAGTTTTAATTGCAGCTGTCCTGATTGGGCTTTGATGTGTAAACATGTATCAGCAGTATTATATGGTATTGGAGTAAAACTTGATGAAAATCCTTTTTTATTTTTTGAGTTGCGGGGAATAGATGCCAATCGTTTTATTGATGTGGCAATTCAAGATCATGTAGAAGCAATGTTAGATCATGCTGATTTAAAGCCAACAGAAAGAGCAATGGATGATGCGTGTATAGAGAGTTTGTTCGGATTAAAATTATAGAGATATTTAAATATTGATTTTTTATATTAATGTGTATTTAAAGGCCATTTTCTTTCACTTTTGTGAAAATATTAAAGATGATCAAAAATTTTTATTAGTGATATTGCTTTTAATAATTGATTGAAAATGATATGTTCTTTTTTACAAGGCTAGAAAAAATATTTTGTGAACATTATCATATTTGAATCAAAGACAATGATATTAAATGATGGAATTTTGTTGCATCTGATCTTTTTTGTGATATAATATTCGAGTATTTAAAAAAATCAATGAATAGGATTAGTAATAATTGACGTTTTTTATAGAGAGTCAGTGGGTGGTGAAAACTGATAGAACGGATTATGAACTCACCTAGGAGATGCAGCGGTGAATAGAGTAGTCGTTGTCGTTAACTGCGTTAAAGTTTTGAGGGCTTAGTCTTTGTGACTTTGAACTAAGGTGGTAACGCGATATTTGAGTCGTCCTTAGAGGGATGACTTTTTTTATTTTAAGGAGGAATTATAGAATGCCGTTTAATCATAAACAAATCGAGCCAAAATGGCAAAAATATTGGGATGAACATAAAACATTTAAAACTGATTGTTATGATGATAGTAAACCAAAATATTATTGTGTTGATATGTTTCCATATCCATCAGGAAATGGTCTTCATGTAGGACATCCTGAAGGATATACAGCAACAGATATTGTTTCAAGAATGAAAAGAATGCAAGGATATAACGTATTGCATCCAATGGGATTTGATTCATTTGGTTTACCAGCTGAACAATTCGCTATTCAGACAGGACATCATCCAGCTGAATTTACTAAAAAGAATATTGAAGTATTTAAAGGGCAAATTAAATCATTAGGATTTTCATATGATTGGGATCGTGAAATTGCAACTAGTGATCCAGAATATTATAAATGGACACAATGGATTTTTACAAAGTTATATGATGCTGGACTTGCTTATGTTGATGAAATACCTGTAAACTGGTGTCCAGAACTTAAAGCAGTTCTTGCTAATGAAGAAGTTATTGATGGTAAAAGTGAGCGTGGTGGATATCCTGTAATTCGTAAACCAATGCGTCAATGGGTTCTAAAAATCACAGAATATGCTGAAAGATTATTAGAAGATCTTGACGATTTAGATTGGCCAGAAGCTACAAAACAGATGCAGCGTAACTGGATTGGAAAATCAGTTGGTGCAAATGTCGATTTTAGAATAGATGGTACAGATAAGATATTTACAGTTTTTACGACTCGGTGTGATACTTTATTTGGAGCAACTTACTGTGTTATGGCACCAGAACATCCATATGTTGATGAAATTACAACGCCTGAACAAAAAGCAGCAATCGAAGCTTATAAGCAAAGCTGCATTAGTAAATCAGACTTAGAAAGAACAGAATTAAATAAGGATAAAACTGGAGTTTTTACTGGTGCTTATGCAATTAATCCAGTTAATGGAAAGAAAATTCCGATTTGGATCTCTGATTACGTTCTAGCGAGTTATGGAACAGGAGCAATCATGGCAGTACCTGCTCATGATGATCGTGACTGGGAATTTGCTAAAAAGTTTGGTATTGATATTATTCCTGTATTAGAAGGAGGAAATATTGAAGAAGCCGCATATACTGAAGATGGTTTACACATTAATTCACAGTGGCTAGATGGTTTAGGAAAACAAGAAGCAATTGATAAAATGATTGCTTGGTTAGAAGAACATAAATGTGGTGAAAAGAAAATTTCTTATAAACTAAGAGACTGGTTATTTTCTCGTCAGCGTTACTGGGGAGAACCTATTCCAATCATCCATATGGAAGATGGAACAATGAGAACTGTTCCTATTGAAGAACTACCATTAGAATTACCAGCTACTAAAAATTTTCAACCACATGATAGTGGTGAATCACCACTTGCAAATTGTGAAGACTGGTTAGAAGTAGAAATTGATGGTCAAAAAGGACGGCGTGAAACAAATACAATGCCACAATGGGCAGGATCATGCTGGTATTATATTCGTTATATTGATCCTCATAATAGTGAAGCTATATGTGATCCAAAACTATTAGAAAAATGGTTACCAGTAGATTTATATGTAGGTGGTGCTGAACATGCAGTATTACACTTGTTATATTCCCGTTTCTGGCATAAAGTACTATATGATGCTGGTGTTGTAAAATGTAAAGAACCATGGCAAAGATTATTCCATCAAGGAATGATTTTAGGTGATAATAATGAAAAGATGTCTAAATCACGTGGTAATGTCGTTAATCCTGATGATATTGTTGCTAGTCATGGTGCTGATGCATTAAGATTGTATGAAATGTTTATGGGACCATTAGAAGCAGCTCTTCCTTGGTCAACTAATGGATTAGATGGTGCTCGTAAATGGCTGGATCGTGTTTATCGTTTATTTATTGAACAAGATAAATTAAGTGATGAAAATGATCATAGTTTGGATCGAGTATATCATCAAACAGTAAAGAAAGTTACTGATGATTTTGAAACGTTAGGATTCAATACTGCAATTTCACAAATGATGATTTTTATTAATGAATGTTATAAAGCACCTTCGGTATATAAAGAATATGCATTTAATTTTATTAAGATGCTTTCTTGTATTGCACCACATGTTTGTGAAGAAATGTGGCAATTATTAGGACATGAAAATACGCTTGCATACGAAGTTTGGCCAACATACGATGAAAGTATGTTAGTTAGTGAAACTGTTGAAATGGGTGTTCAGGTAAATGGTAAACTTAGAGCAAAAATCCAAGTTGCTAAAGATGCTGATGATGAAACAGTAAAAAAAGCAGCTTTTGAGCAGGAAAATGTTAAAGCACATACTGATGGTAAAAATATTGTCAAAATAATTGTTGTTAAAAATAAAATTGTCAATATTGTCGTTAAATAAAAAAAACTGTACCAATTTGTGAAGATTTATTAAAAAAAGTAAGGTTTTATCACAATATCGGCAACTTAAGACAGTTGTATAAGAAAGGCTAAAAATTAAAGGAGATGTTTGGATATATAGGTTCATTTACCCATAAGCGAGTAAGAACCGTCAAGCCAGTGAGCCTTTCTTTTTTTGTATGTTTAACTCCTTTTATATAATAATAAAACAGTTAGAATATTTGCATATAATTTTATCAAATTATCTTAACTGTTTTTCATTGTAGTCATAAACACTTAAGATATTTATCATAAAAATTGCTTAAATTAAAAAATTTACTCTTCAAAGCTGAGATAGGGTGAACTTTTAATGACATCGATTATAAATTAGTGTATAATATAACAATAAAGGAGGCATGAATATGGATAAGATTAATATCAATGATTTTCCTAGTTTAGATGGTGTATCGCTAATTCCTACAAAAACTTTGCAGCTCATTATAGACATATATAATGATGAAGTTGAAAAAGGAGTGTATAAATTTGAAAATGCTGTGAAGAAAAAAGCCAATCTTATAAAAGAAGGAAAAGCAAAAGCATATTCAGATGGCGAATTTTTTGAACTTTTAGAAGGAGAAGGGCTATAGTGTGAAGGTTGTTATTGATGAAAGTGTTTTCCTATTTTTGAAAGAAAATAGAGTAAAACTTTCACAACAGCTTAAAACAGTTGTCAATCATTTAAAACTTAATCCAAGAATGTATGCAATGATCACAGATGATGATAGCATTTGACATTTTGTTATAAAAGGTATTGATTTTGGATATATGATTGATGGTGAAGTAATTATTATTTCAGATTGCAGATTTGTAAAATCAAATACAAAATTAAAAGTAAGATAGGATCAGTTTATAAACTGATTCTTTTTTTGTAAGGTCGACAATACTATTTGTCGGCTTTTTATTTTGTGTTGATATCTTGGAATTCATCAAGTAATGAATTGAGTATTTTTATAGTTAGTTGTCTTTGTTCATCATTACACATTGATAATTTGATAGCAAGTTTTTTATATATTCCTCTGCTTCATCCAAATCTGAAAATATAATTTGATCAATAGATATGTCTAGGCATTTGGCTAATATCGAAATAATTTCGAATGATGCATTAGCAATTTCATTTTCAATTTTTGTAATATGCCTTTTTGATATTCCTGTCATATCCGAAAGACTTTCCTGAGTTAAATGATGTTCTTTTCTTCGCACTTTTAAGGCTATTTCTAGATTTTTGATAGTTTTTTCTGGTATTATCAATCACCTCTATATTATTTTATCGTTCTCTTTTTGACAATGACTTCATCAATCTATTAAAAAATGAACGATTGACTTTTTTTAAATTAACAATTTTGAAACAATTCTCAAACAATTCTATAATAAAAAGATGTAATAATTCAATTATCTAAAAATGATATGAGGTAATGTTCATATGAAATCAGTCAAAAAATTATTAGAAAAAATATTGTTTCCAAAATTAGAATTCTTAATTGTAAGTGTGATTCTTGCGGTTGTTATGCTTGTCTATACTTTTGTATGTCTTGATAAGTATAATGTTGATTAGCACATTATATAAACAAAAAAAGACAGGAACAAATCAAATTAAATTAATAAATATAAAAAAACAGCTGAAATAATTTGATAAATTAATATGCAAATTATCTCAGCTGTTTTATTATTATGTTTAAGGAGATCGGCATACAAAAAAAGAAAGGATCATTAGATTGCAGTCCTACCTTCCTTTTTTCCAAAAACATATGTATGTCTTGTACATGATTATGATAACATTTAAAACACTTTCTTTCAACAGTTATTCTCAAAACTCTTATGATAATGATGTAAGATCATTAGATCTTAATAAATTTA
>NZ_JMLH01000056.1 GCF_000686665.1 Thomasclavelia saccharogumia DSM 17460
GTGAAGAGAAGCCTGAATCAGTATTTGATATAGAAATATAGTAGAAATGACAGTCTGAGAGCAGATATTATGAAAATATCAATCAGACTGTTTTTATAATATTTATAATAAAATAATTTGAAGAAAGCGGTTAAAATAATTTGATTATTATAATTGATTTATAAAAAAGCATTTCAAAAATAACTAATTTAATCTGAAAAAAGTTATCTAATATAATTCGCTAATCAACAGTATAAGGATAAAAATGGAACTTGGTATGTGAGTTATTTTAAAAAGAAATATACAGGTGAAAAGAAACGTACTGTTAAACGTGGTTTTAAAACAAAACGAGAAGCAGATAGGTTTTTAGCATCCGAATTATTAAAAGATGCAAGAGATTTAGATATGACATTTGAAGATTTTGTAGATATTTATCTTAAAGATTTAACCAATCGTATTAAAGAAAATACGATGATGACTAAAATTTGTTTAATTAATGATAAGATACTTCCTTATTTCAAGAACCTCAAAATGAATGAAATAACAGTATCAGATGTAACACAATGGCAAAATGAATTATTGGCTTATCGTGATGAAAATCAAGAACCTTATTCACCAGTTTATTTAAAAACAATTCATAATCAATTAAGTGCCATATTTAATCATGCATGTAAAAGATATGGATTATCTGGCAATCCAGCTAGAAATGCTGGAAATATGGGTAAAGAGAAAGCAAAAGAAATGAAATTTTGGACAAAGGAAGAGTATTTAAAATTTTCAGAAGTTATGATGGATAAAGACTGTGTCTATCAAGCATTTGAAATTCTTTATTGGTGTGGTCTTCGTTTGGGTGATGATGATGATAAAATAAGACTAAATCAACGGAAACCCAGTAAATACAAGGGGTTGAGGCGATTTGGTCCTGAAAAAAACTTGCAACGAATCAACAAATTTATGAAGGAAAGGCCTATCTTTTATAAAAACCTTATTCAGATGAAAGAAAATATTCGCTTTTATCTGAGATGCTTTTACTGTATCACGAAAGTGATGATATTACAATTTAATAGCGAAAACAGGACCGAATTAGCTCGTAATGGATGAAAATCTGTTTAGCTGATTCGGTCATTTTTATTGATTGAAAGGTGATGAAAAAATGGCTAGAATTATTTCTATTGTAAACCAAAAAGGGGGAACTGGAAAGTCCGCATGTACAGCTAATTTAGCAGTAGGATTAGCACAAAAAAATATGAAAGTGTTAATCGTTGATGCCGATCCACAGTCTGATGTATCCGCAGGATTTGGATATCGTGATTGTGATGACAGTAATGAAACACTTACAGTTCTTATGGATGCAGTAATGAAAGATGAAGATATTCCTTCCGACTGTTATATCAGACATCAGGCAGAGGGGATAGACATTATCTGTTCTAACATTGGACTGGCAGGTACGGAAGTACAGTTGGTAAATGCAATGAGCAGGGAATATGTATTGAAACAGATTTTATATGGTATCAAGGATCAATATGATGCAGTCATCATAGATTGTATGCCATCATTGGGAATGATTACGATTAATGCGCTGGCTGCATCGGATGAAGTTCTCATTCCGGTTGAAGCGTCCTACCTACCAATCAAAGGATTGCAGCAACTGTTAAAAACAATCGGCAAGGTCCGTAAGCAGATCAATCCGAAGCTGCAAGTAGGAGGTATTTTGTTTACGATGGTCGATGCTCATACGAATGATGCCAGAAATAATATGGAGCTTCTCAGAAATGCATATGGAAGTCAAATCCATATCTTTGATAATTATATTCCATTTTCTGTAAGAATGAAGGAAGCAGTCAGAGAAGGACAGAGTATTTTCTCTTATGATCCGAAAAGCAAAGCTACAGAGGCTTATCGGAGAGTGACGGAGGAGGTGCTAGAAGATGCCATCTAAAAAAAGAGCAACTCCCGTTTCCTTACAGCCGCTTGATGCATTGTTTGGAACAAACGAAGAGTCAATCAATGGAATTAGTGAGATAGCAATCGGAAGTCTTCATCCATTTCCGAATCATCCATTTCAAGTAAGAGATGATAAGAAAATGGAAGAATTATCAGAAAGTATTATACAATACGGCGTATTGGTTCCTGGCATTGTGCGGTTGAGAGAGTCTGGGGGTTATGAGTTGGTAGCAGGTCATCGGCGAAAACGAGCATGTGAACTTGCAGGATTAGAGAAAATGCCGGTTATCATCAAAGATCTTACGGATGATGAATCAACGGTGATTATGGTAGATTCCAATATTCAAAGAGAAGAACTCTTAATCAGTGAAAAAGCTTTTGCTTATAAAATGAAATATGAGGCATTGAAACGACAGGGTAAGAGATCCGATTTAACTTCTTGCCAAGTTGGCAAGAAGTTGGCGGCAGAGGAAGTCAGTCAGAATACTGAAGATAGTTCCAGACAAATATTAAGATATATTCATTTGACATTGTTACTTCCCGAACTGTTGGAAATGGCAGATGATAAGAAACTTCCTTTTAACACGGCTGTTGAAATTTCATATTTGAGAAATGAAGAACAACAGGTGTTACTTCAGTATATGAGTAATCACAATATGGTACCGTCCATGAAGCAGGCAAAGGAATTGAAACAGATTTCAAAAGAACGGATGTTGACGTATTCAGAGATTGACCAGATTTGCATGAATGAAAGTACTGAAAAAGTTCAAGTGCAGATTCCGGCGAAAAAGTTGAAACAATATTTTCCAGAGACATATACAAAGACTCAGATGGAAGAAATTATATTTATGCTTCTGGCATCGTGGGCAGAAAGAGAGGGTGAAGAATGAGCAATGAAGATATGGCAAGTAGAATACAAGTCTATAGGAAAAAGATAGAAAAGATACGTGTTAAACAGATGAAAAGAGAGAAGTTTAAACATTTGTTGAAAACATTAAGATTATCAGCAGGAAGAAAGTGAAAGTATGGCTTTAAAAAATGTACGAAGATATGATGCGAACGGAAGGGAGCTTACGGAGAAAGATCTGGAAACCTTTCGATTGGATTCTCCTGTGGTTAGAGAAATATTGGCAAACCTCAATCGGGAGGTGACGGAAGGAATCAGACAGAAGGAGAAAAAAGGTGACGATTGAAGATGTAATTAAAAAATCAATTCTGCCGCTGGCATTTATGGTATTCTGGTTTTGGATGACAAAAACAATTATGAAAGTCAGCGGTCAGACAGATTGGTTCTGGTGGATATTTATTGCCGGATTACCATTTGGAATACATAAAATGCGGCTGATTCTAATCCCAAGGGGAATGGATACCACAGCAACACTTGGTATGGCTGCATTAAGTGTCATCATTGGAGCATTGATCGGAAGTATCATGATTCCAGTGTATGTGATCAGAGCGATATACGTTTTTATACGGTATATCATTGGAAAATAGAAGATTAGTTTGATAAGAGGCAGGCTTGCGAAAACAAAAATCGTAAGTCTGCCTCTTTTTTTGTGCCTAAAAACAGGCAATTCAGGGTAAATCCCTTTTGCAAATATTAGTTTGGAGGATTTTATTATGAGAGAACGCATTGAAAGCAAGCATGTAACAAAAGAAATCAAAAGTCAGATGCCGGTAATTTCACCTGAGATTATCAAAGAAAGAGGTTGTACGTTTTGTCCGTATTATCTTGGAAGTTATGAGAAACAGCCACGCTGTATGATGAAAAATTGTGCCTGGGATGATGAGAATGAGCGTTTCCATCCGATTCTTCGTAGATTGATTCCATTTTACAAAGAGAAGATGGAAAAAGCGGAGGAAAAGTTCCTGGCAGTGAAACAGATTTATACAACTCTTTTAAAGATGTTTGCAGATGAAATGAAGCAGGAAGAGTTGGAAAAAGATGAATGTTACGGATGTGCCTATGGAAAATGTGGTCCATGTATCGGTATCTGTTACAAATCAATGAAAGTATAGGAGGGTTAAGCCAATGAATACAACAATTATTTCCGGGAGATTGGTAAGAAATCCTGGATACAATGAAGTGGAGAATGAAAAAGGACTTCATAAGATTGCCAAGTTTGTTCTGGCAGTCAGAAGAAATTATTCTGATGAAGTCAGTTTCATTCCGGTAAAGGCTTTTGCAAAGAAAGCAGAATTTGCCAGAGATTATCTGATGCAGGGAACGAAGGTCATGGTGGAAGGCGAGATTGTCACGGGTAATTATGAAGATAAGGATACCGGGAAAAAGATTTATACCACCGAAGTGTATGCAAACCGGATTGAATTCGCAGGTGCAAAAATGGTTGACAGACCACCATTCCCAGAAGATGCGGAAGGGTTCTTAGAGATACCGGAGGGCATGGAAGAGGAAATGCCGTTTAGATAGAGGAGGATAAAAGATGGTTTCAGTAGATCAGGTGTATATGATAGGGCATATGAAAAATGCCGATGGAAGTATCAATAACAAAAATGTAGTGCTGTCAGCAGCATGTGAAGCAGCGGAACTATTCCAGTGCATGATGGCAGTAAATCAAAAACTGGAGGACTGGCAGAGATTCAATCACACCTTGGAGATGCATCTTAGAAGTGTGGAATGTGAGAAAATCCATGATATCTGTCAGGCAGTATATGGGATGAAACATCCGTCCAATGAACTGGAAGGATTGTATCTGGCAAGGGAGGATGAACAGATATGCCTGCTGTATTATCAGGTTTTCGTGGGGATGTTGGAAATCAATATCAATTCAGCTGAAGTGCTGTACAAACAGAAGGAGAAAACAATCAATGAGTAAGATGGAGTATATGCCGGTAGATTGTCTGCAGGTGCCAAAGGTGCTGTTCCAGATGGAAAAATACAAAAATCTGTCAAATACAGCAAAGATTTTATACAGCTTATTTCTGGATCGTTTGAAATTTGCGGTACAGAATGGCTGGGTAGATCATAATGGAGATCTGTTTGTTGTCTATCCGAAAAGTGAAATGAAGAAAAATCTGAATATGACCCGATATGGAGTAGATCAGGCTGTACAGGAACTGGTTCAGGTTGGAAAGCTGGTGCGTATTATTCCGAATAATGGAAAAGCGAACCACTTTTATATCAACGATATTTATGAAAATGAGATGGAGGAAGAATCAATGATGACATTAGACAGAATTATGGCAAATATGCCACTGGAAGAAAGAGAAATTATCATGGACAAGATGGTGGCAGCATCCAGAGATATTCTGAAAACTATTGTAGATATGGGGTATCTGGATGAGTATGATTCAGAACCAATGGAAGGTGAAGAACAGGAGGATTTTGAGGATCTGGAAGAAGAGGATTTCCCAACGTCTGGTTTTGAGTTTGGAATGAAACTTGCATTTAAATATCTGCATGAAAATGAAGAAGATTTTAAAAGAGTAAGAAGACTTCAGCAATATCTTCACAGACAGTATAAAGACTGTTCAAGAAAGAGATATAGCATTATCCTGGAAGCACTTGCTTACGCTATTGATTATGATAAGAGTTTTATTTATGACTTGAGCATGGCAGATAAGAAGTTAAAAAAAATGTATCTGGAGGATTTTATGGAGGGATTCGATTATGCTTTGTATGATTCACGTTATGAAGAAAACGAAGCCGAAGAATAGGAAATAAGTTATGGCAGATTTTGAATATTTCAGAGCAGAAGAATCTGACCAGTTTTCTTTTTTTCGGATACCCAAAGCTCTGTTCACAGAAAAAGAGTTTGCAAGCCTGTCCACAGACGCAAAGCTCCTTTACGGAATTCTGCTTGATCGAATCAGCCTATCCAAGAAAAATGGCTGGATCGACAGTGATGGTTATGTCTATATCATTTACACAATCGCAGAATTACAGGAGCTGTTGCGAATGTCGCATACGACAGTGACAAAGCTTCTTTATGAGCTTGACAGTGTGCATGGCATTGGATTGATCGAACGGTATCGGCAGGGGAATAATCGTCCTTCTGTCATATACGTGAAAAATTTTGTGAAACGGAGCAGAGGAAAGCCAGTAAGATACTTTGCTTCTGGAACGCCAGAAACTGGAAATCCAGACTGCAAGGAATTGGAAATCCGGATTGCAAGAAACTGGAAGTCCGGAACGCAAAAAAATAGAAGTCCGGACTGCAAGAATCTGGATGGAAGTAATACTAAGATAAATAAGACTGAAAAGAATCATACTGATAAGAGTAAGGGCAATACTCCCACTTTGGAAGAAAAATTCAGTCAGTATGGTAGATTTAAAAATGTTGTTCTGTCGGAAGCTGAACTGCAGGAGCTGATGACGCTATTTCCATGGGATTACCAGAAACGGATTGATCATCTTTCTGTTTATATGAAATCCAGTGGAAAAGAATATCAGAACCATTTTGCAACAATCTGTCTTTGGGCAGAAAGGGATGGAACCAGGGCAGGAATGGACAAATATGAATTTCAGGAAGGAGAAAGCCTTTAATGAAAAATAAAGTGGTTGAAGATTATGTGGACGAAGATGGGTGCCTTCATTGTGGTATCTGTAGAAAAAGAAAACAGATGAAGGTCAGTCTGATGGGATTTGAGCATGTAGTGTCCTGTTTGTGCGAATGCGAGGTAAAAGCCAGGCAGGAACTAGATGAGAAGATGCAGTGGGAAGAAGCACAGCGGCAGCTTTATCAGAGAAAATCCGTCGGACTTCGGGAAAGAAGATTCTGGGAATGGAAATTTGAAAATGACAACGGAAGCAACCAGAAGATACTAATTGCCAGGCAGTATGTAGAAAACTGGACAGATATGAAGAGAAAAAATGTAGGACTGCTTTTGATGGGACCTGTTGGAACCGGGAAAAGTTTCTTTGCAGGTTGTATTGCAAATGCACTTTTGGAACAGGGAGAACGTGTCATGATGACAAATTTTTCCAGGATCCTAAATGAAATGACCAGCTATCAGGCAGATAAGAACCAGATTATACAAAATCTTGTGGATTATCCGCTGCTGATTATTGATGACTTGGGAATAGAACGAAATTCCGAGTTTGCTTTGGAGCAGGTCTATAATGTGATAGACAGCCGTTATTGTAAAATGCTTCCGCTGATCGTAACAACGAATCTGGGACTGAATGAAATGAAATCTACAGATTTAGATACTGCTCATCAGCGTATTTATAGCAGAATACTTGAAATGTGTGTTCCCATCTATTGTGGTGGAGAAGATAAGAGAAAAGAAGAAGGGACAGAAAAACTCGTACAGGTGCAGAACCTGATTACCGGTTAATCTGTCTTTTTTCATTAAAGGGGGTGATTGCCATGATTACAGATCTGGACAGCAGTTGAATCGCTGAAAGGAGGGAAAAGTCATGCAGGAAGAGGTAACTCAGAAAACGGTCACGTTCTGTATTCGGACTACTAAGATTACGGCAGACCTGTTGAAAAAGGTTCTTGTTGCGTATCTGCGTCATCAGAAGCAGAAATCAGTAGAGAAGAAAGCACAGAAAAATCAGCCAAAACAGGGAAAGGTCACGGTAAAAGAGCTGGCAAAACAGAATGCCGGGATGGTCAATATCGAGATCACGGACAAAAATATCAAGTCCTTTGAACGGTATGCCAGAAAATACGGGATCAATTATGCTCTGAAAAAAGACAAGAGCAAAGAGCCTCCGGTTTATCTGGTATTTTTCAAGGGACGTGATCAGGATGCCCTCAATGCTGCTTTCCGTGAGTTTTCCCAGAAACAGATTCAAAAAGCGAATAAGCCTTCCATTCATAAGCGTCTTGCAGCTTACCGGGCAATGATGCCAAAGAAATCGAAGGACAAAGTAAAGAACCGGCATCAGGAGCAGAGCCGATGATGAAACAACACGGCAATAAGCTGATGCAGAAGTGGAAGAATAAGGCTGGGGTCAGGCTGTCCGCCCTGGATAAAAAGAAACTGGTTCTTACGAATCTTCCCTATGTTCTGACCGCTTTTTATGCGGACCGGGCCTCCTGCTTATACAGGAGAAGTCCCGGAGAAGATATAGGGAACAAACTGTTATATGCGATGGAACATGCAGATCGGATCTTTACAGGAATTCTGCTAAGTTTTGACCTGAGAGACCTATTGGTTGGAGTTACTGTCGCAGTTATTTTGAAACTATTGGTTTGGCAGAAACAGTCAGATGCAAAGAAACTCCGGAAAGGAATCGAGTATGGTTCAGCCAGATGGGGAACTGCAGAGGATATCAAGCCTTATATGTCAGATGATCCATGGATGAACATTCCACTGACAGCAACAGAAGCACTGACGATGGAGAGCAGACCGAAGCAACCGAAATATGCAAGAAATAAAAATATTGTAGTTATCGGCGGCAGTGGTTCCGGTAAGACACGTTTTTTCGTAAAACCATCGGTCATGCAGATGAACTGTTCCATGGTCATTACAGATCCCAAAGGCACTCTGATCGAGGAGTGCGGGAAGATGTTAGCAAAGGGACCGCCGAAGAGGGATAAAGATGGAAATGTCATCAAAGATAAATCCAGGAAAGTGGTATATGAGCCTTATGTGATTAAGGTTTTGAATACGATCAATTTTTCTAAATCCCTTCATTACAATCCATTTGCTTATATACGGTCTGAAAAAGATATCCTGAAGCTGGTGACAACAATCATTGTAAATACCAAAGGCGAAGGGGAAAAAGCTTCCGAAGATTTTTGGGTGAAAGCAGAGAAATTGCTGTATACAGCACTGATTGCTTTTATCTGGTATGAAGGTGATGAAGAGGAAAAGAATCTGAATACTCTTCTGGATCTTTTGAATGAAAGCGAAACCCGTGAAGAGGATGAAACTTACCAGAATCCAGTGGATATGATGTTCCAGGAACTGGAAGAAAGAGATCCGCAGCACTTTGCGGTCAGACAGTATAAAAAATACAAAATGGCCGCCGGCAAAACGGCGAAGTCGATTTTGATTTCCTGTGGTGCCAGACTTGCCCCATTTGATATCGCAGAGCTTCGTGAGATCATGTCTTACGATGAAATGGAGCTGGATAAGATCGGAGACAGGAAAACAGCCTTGTTTCTGATTATGTCCGATACGGATACCACATTCAACTTTGTGATTGCGATGTTGCAGTCACAGCTTTTCAATCTGCTTTGCGATAAGGCAGATGATGAATATGGTGGAAGACTTCCGGTGCATGTGCGTGTCATCGCTGATGAGTTTGCCAACATCGGACAAATTCCTCAGTTTGACAAGCTGATCGCAACTATCCGAAGCAGGGAAATCTCTGCTTCTATTATTTTGCAGTCACAGAGTCAGTTAAAGGCAATGTATAAGGATAGTGCAGATACCATTCTGGGCAACTGTGATACGACTTTATTCCTTGGTGGGAAAGAGAAGACCACATTAAAGGAAATGAGTGAGCTTCTGGGTAAGGAAACCATTGACCTGTATAACACTTCGGAGACGAGGAGTAATCAGAAGTCTTTTGGATTGAATTACCAGAAAACAGGCAAACAGCTGATGACAGAAGATGAGATTGCAGTCATGGATGGAGGAAAATGTATCCTGCAGATCCGTGGTGCCAGACCATTTTTCTCGGACAAATATGATATCACGAAACACAAAAACTATCGGCTTCTTGCAGATGAAAACGAGAAGAACCGATACAAAGTTGAGAAAGAGTTAAATCCGCAGTACACACCGAAATCTGAAGAAGAGGTGGAAGTAATTCATGTAGAACTGTCGGAGTAACCTTGGGAATGAACGAAAAATAATGAGGAAAGGAATAACTGACATTAGGTGCGCCGGCTTTTTAGTCGGTGTTTTTTCATTCCCGTAAACACCTGAAAAAAGTCAGTTTTGGTGAATGTATATGGCGTTTTTTAGCAGTGCAATTACAACTTTAAAAACTCTTGTAGTCGCAATCGGTGCAGGTCTTGGCGTGTGGGGTGTCGTAAACCTTCTGGAAGGATATGGGAATGACAATCCCGGCGCTAAGAGCCAGGGCATCAAACAGCTGATGGCTGGTGCCGGAATCATGCTGCTGGGAACTACCCTGATTCCACAGCTGGCAACATTGTTCTCTTAAGAGGAGTAGTAGATGAACACCATCATTGAGAGAATTACGGAAGCGATAAAGGATATCCTGATCGGGCTTATCAAGTCAAGTTTGGATAACATGTTCACGTCTGTCAATGAGCAGGTGGGAACCATAGCCGGGCAGGTGGGACAGACACCGCAGGGATGGAATGCAGGGATTTTTAATCTGATTCAGAATTTATCCCAAACAGTGATTGTCCCCATTGCGGGACTGATCATCACCTTTGTCCTGTGCTATGAATTGATCACGATGGTAACACAGAAAAACAATTTCCATGAATTTGAGACTTACAATATTTTCCTCTGGATCTTCAAAGCGTATGTAGCTATTTATCTGGTGACAAATACGTTCAATATCACGATGGCGGTCTTTGACGTTGGCCAGCATGTGGTCAACAATGCCGCCGGAGTAATTTCCGGAAACACAGCAGTGGACGCATCGGAAGCAATCACAAGGATTGTGGATGCACTGGAAGATATGGAACTGGGGGATTTGTTCCTGCTATCCATGGAAACGATGTTGATCAGTGTTACCATGCACATTCTGTCAATTATCATTACGGTAATCTTGTACGGCAGGATGATAGAAATTTACCTTTATACTTCCATAGCACCAATTCCGTTTGCCACTATGACGAATAAGGAATGGGGCAATATCGGAAACAACTATTTAAAAGGCTTGTTCGCACTGGCATTTCAGGGATTCTTCATGATGGTCTGTGTGGGAATTTATGCAGTTTTAGTAAATGCAATGACCATATCCAGTGACCTTCATGCAGCAATGTTTTCAGTAGCGGCTTATACCGTGATTCTTGCATTTT
Source organism: Thomasclavelia saccharogumia DSM 17460 (assembly GCF_000686665.1). Classification (GTDB taxonomy): domain Bacteria; phylum Bacillota_I; class Bacilli_A; order Erysipelotrichales; family Coprobacillaceae; genus Thomasclavelia; species Thomasclavelia saccharogumia. Next base: position 10,851 of record NZ_JMLH01000056.1, read on the forward strand.
CATTATTCAAGACCGGAAGCCTTAGCAAATCAATATTCAATGCCCACTAACGGGCAGGAAAGGAGCGCATACCATGGCGTATGTACCAGTACCAAAAGACCTTACCAAGGTCAAAACAAAAGTAGCGTTAAATCTGACAAAGCGGCAGTTGATTTTCTTTTCACTTGCCGCAGTTGTGGGAATTCCGTTTTATCTGTTCATGAGAAAACCAATCGGTTCCAGTATCGCTGCCATTCTGATGGTAACGATCATGCTTCCGTTTTTCTTCATGGCGATGTATGAAAAAGACGGGCTTCCCTTTGAAAAAGTGGTGGCAAATATCATTCGACAGAAGTTTATATGTCCAGCGGTAAGACCATATAAGACAGAAAATTTTTATCAGGAGATTTCCACCCTTGTAAAAAAGGAGGGTGTGCCGGATGGCAAAAAAGACAAAGCAGGAGGCTCAGCAGGAGCGTCTGTCCCTGGCGGAAAAAAGAAACCGTCAGGAAAGAAGAAACAAAAAAAGCAGAAAAGAAAGAGAACAGGAAAAGCGTAGGAAGAAGCAGGAACGGGATCGTAGGAAACAGAAAAACATTCCTACAACTGCACAGCAGAGTATTCCGTATATTCGGATGCTGCAGGATGGTATCTGCCAGGTGACAAAGACCTTTTTCTCTAAGACAATTCAGTTTTATGACATCAATTATCAGCTGGCTTTAAATGAGGATAAGACCACGATATTTGAGAATTACTGTGATTTTTTAAATTACTTTGATTCTTCCATCAGTGTGCAGCTGTCCTTTATCAATCAGCAGGTGGATGTGGCTGAATTTGAGAAAAGTATTGATATTCCGGATCAGAACGATGACTTCAATGCCATTCGTGAGGAGTACCGGACCATGTTAAAAAATCAGCTTTCCAAGGGAAACAATGGTCTGGTGAAAACCAAGTATATCACTTTTGGAATCGAAGCAGAAAGCCTGAAGGTGGCAAGACCAAGGCTTGAAAGGATTGAAGCCGATATCCTGAACAACTTTAAAGTTCTGGGAGCACAGGCACATTCCTTAAATGGTCTGGAGCGACTGGAGATTCTGTATCATGTGTTCAACCAGGATCGGATTGAACCATTTAAGTTCCAGTACAAGATGCTGCCGGAAACAGGATTAAAGACCAAAGACTTTATTGCACCAACTTCCTTTAACTTTTCCAAGAATCAGACATTTCTGATGGGAAAGACCATGGGAAGCGTGAGTTATCTGCAGATCCTGGCACCGGAGCTTACAGACCGGATGCTTGCAGATTTCCTGGATGTGGATGACAGCATCAATGTCAATATTCATATCCAGTCCATTGACCAGAGTTCTGCGATCAAGATGATCAAGAGCAAGATTTCAGATTTGGATAAGATGAAGATTGAAGAGCAGAAGCGGGCGGTACGTTCCGGGTATGACATGGATGTGCTTCCATCGGATCTTGTGACCTACGGGGAAGAAGCAAAGAATCTGCTGGAAGATTTACAGTCCAGAAATGAGCGTATGTTTCTTGTGACAGTGTTGGTGATGAATACCGCAAAGAAGCGTCAGAAGCTGGATAACAATATCTTCCAGGTACAGGGTATCGCACAAAAATACAACTGTTCCTTAAAACAGCTGGACTATCAGCAGGAAGCAGCATTGATGTCCTGTATTCCACTGGGAGTCAATCGAATTGAGATTCAGAGAGGGCTTACCACATCGGCAACAGCGATCTTTGTGCCATTTACGACACAGGAACTGTTCCAGGAAGGGGAAGCTCTTTATTATGGATTGAATGCATTATCCAACAACATGATTATGGTTGACCGGAAGCGTCTGAAGAACCCGAATGGACTGATTCTTGGTACACCTGGTTCCGGTAAATCCTTCTCAGCAAAAAGAGAAATTACGAACTGTTTCCTGATTACGGAGGACGATATTATTATTTGTGATCCAGAAGCCGAGTATTATCCACTGGTGCAGGCACTGCACGGACAGGTCATCCGGATTTCACCGGTATCAGACCAGTATATCAATCCGATGGATCTGAACCTGAATTATTCAGAGGAAGATAATCCGCTGTCCTTAAAGGCAGATTTTATTCTGTCCCTGTGTGAACTGATTGTCGGTGGAAAGAATGGACTGGAACCGGTAGAAAAGACGATCATTGACCGTTGTGTGCGGCTGGTCTATCAGGAATATCTCGCTGATCCGGTGCCAGAGAAGATGCCGATACTGGAGGATTTATATAATCTGTTGCGGAAACAGGAAGAGCCGGAAGCACAGCGTCTGGCAACTTCATTGGAGATTTACGTTACAGGTTCCCTAAATGTATTTAATCATCGCACAAATGTGGACATCAACAACCGTATCGTATGTTTTGATATCAAGGAGCTTGGAAAACAGCTGAAGAAGATCGGGATGCTGATTGTGCAGGACCAGGTATGGAACCGAGTGACGATCAACCGTTCCGCTCATAAATCCACCCGTTACTATGTGGATGAATTCCATCTTCTCTTAAAAGAAGAACAGACAGCAGCCTACAGCGTGGAAATCTGGAAGCGATTCCGTAAATGGGGCGGTATTCCGACAGGAATTACCCAGAACATTAAGGATCTTTTAGCTTCCAGGGAAATCGAGAATATTTTTGAAAACTCTGATTTTATCTATATGCTCAACCAGGCATCCGGTGACAGGCAGATTCTGGCTAAACAGTTGAATATTTCACCAACCCAGCTGTCTTATGTAACCAACAGTAATGAGGGTGAAGGACTTCTGTTCTATGGAAATGTGATTATTCCGTTTGTAGACAGATTCCCGAAGAATTCCCTTTATAAGATTATGACAACCCGCCCGGAGGAAACAGCCGAAGCAGGGTAATACAGGAGGAGTAAAACAATGTTACAGGTAATTTCATATGGATTGACATTTTGTGGCGGTGCTGTATTTGGCATCGCTATTCTCTGTTTATTACAGGCAGGGAAAGGGTATCCGAAGAAGGAGGAGTAATCAGTGGCAGAACAGAGAATGAAAGTCAGGGATAAGAAAGTCCAGAAAATGACCAAGGATGGTCTGGTGGAAGAAAACCTGACGGATAAATCTTCTGTTCGTGTCAGTAACCGTGCCAGTGATGTGCAGATGGGAGGAAAACAGGGGGAAAAAGAAGTAAGCCTTGTGGATAAGTCTTCCCGCCAGTCTGAACGGAGTGGGAAAAATATTCGTCCCTCTGTGCAAAAATCCAGAGATGCACCGGAACTGATACGGACAGAGAAGCAAAGTGAGGATTTTGGACAGAGTAGTAAACAGCAAAATAGAAAAAGAATCCGTGCTGAAGTCGGAAAAGAATCCAGACTTGCAGAAAAATCCGAAGTCGGACAGTTAGGGAGACTGAAAGATAAACGTGCTGATCTATCAGAAAACAGGGGAGACAGCCGGAGAAATCAGACCGGTGGCAGCAAAAAGCCTAAACAAAAACAACGTTTGAAGTTTGCTTATGAGGAAACTGGTGCTTCTGTGAAAAATGACAAAGATATGGAGAAATTGAACCAGATGGATACGGATGGAGTCAATTTCCGCCATCAAAAACAGAAGGAAAAAGCCAAAAAGTTTTCTTATGAGGAAGCAAAAAAGAAAAAGGAAGCTAAGCAGCATTCCAAGAAGGCACAGGTCTATCGGGCAAATGAAGGGGAAGCTCCTGGAAAGAAGAAATCCCGCTTGAAGTTTGGAGAAGGGGAATCTGTGAAAACAGAAAAAACTTCTGCTGTTAAGAAAGCAGGAAGTGCAACTTCCGTAGCATTGCACCGTGAGATCAGCAAAAATGAAGACGATAATGCGGCGGTAGAAGGTGCCCATAAGTTAGAAGAAAGTGGCGAAGGTGTTTACCGGCTGGAACAGAGAAGTGCCAGACGCAGGAAACAGAGGGCATCCAGAAAAAGAAGCAGACTTGAAAGACAGGAAGAGAAACAGACACAGGCTGCAGCCCGTCAGGAGCAAAAGAAACTGAAAAAACAGATTCAGAAGCAACAGATCAAACGGGATTATGCCAAAGCGAAGCGAAGTGAACAGACAGTAGGAACAGCTACAAAAGGTACGATTGATTATATTAAGAAGATTGGCGGCAAAGTCACCAACTTCTTTAAAGAAAACCGAAAGGTGTATATCAGTGTAGCAGTTCTGATCGGATTGATGTTTCTGATCATAACGAATGTCACGTCTTGCTCTGCAGTGTTTTTACAAAATGTGATCACTTATACCGGAACCAGTTATCTGTCATCGGATCAGGCAATCCGGGAAGCGGAACTGTATTACACACAGCTGGAAGCTAATCTGCAGGAGCGGATCAACAACATGGAATCTGAAGAACCGGGACATGAGGAATACCGATATGATATCGGACCTATTGAGCATGATCCGTTTATCCTGATCAGTTATCTGTCAGCAAAGTATGAAGAATTTACCTTTGAACAGGTAAAGCCAGAACTGGATGCTCTTTTTGCATTGCAGTATCGGTTAGAAACAGAAGCACTCAATGAGACTGTGACAGAGACAGCAACTGTAAGAGTTGGAGAATCTTTGGGACAGGTTGTGACCAGTGGGTATTGTAACTGCCCAATTTGTTGTGGTATTTGGAGCGGAGGACCGACTGCCAGTGGAGCATATCCAACTGCCAATCATACCTTAGCGGTAGATGCTTCCAATCCGTTTGTGCCAATGGGAACAAAAGTGGTAATGAATGGTGTCGAATATACGGTAGAAGATACCGGAGCTTTCGCAAGATATGGTGTACAGTTTGACGTCTACTATGATAATCATGCGGCGGCATCTGCACATGGACATCAGACATGGGAATGTTATCTGGCAGATGATAATGGAAGTCAGGAAGTGGAAGTGACCAGGACAAGGGATGTAGATGTGCTGAATGTCACCTTAAATAGCGGAAATCTGATGTCAATCTGTCAGGACAGGCTGGGATTCTTCCAAAAAGAATTGTTTAGTGCCTATAACGACACGAAAGGTAATTTACAGATGTTTGCAACACCGGTTGATTTTAACTGGTATTCCAGTGTGACCAGCTATTATGGATATCGGATTCATCCAATTTCAGGAGCAAATCAGCTTCATAATGGTATGGATATCGGAGCACCAGAGGGAACAAAAGTAATGGCAGGGCTGACCGGAACGGTTACAACTTCTGCTTATAACGACAGCTATGGCAATTATGTTGTGATCAAGGACAGGAAAGGCTATGAACTGCGGTATGCACATTTAAGCAGCCGGAGTGTATCTGCAGGAGCATCTGTCACGAAAGGTGATGAGATAGGTCTTGTAGGAAATACTGGTAATTCCACAGGAAGCCATCTTCATATTGAACTTCTGAAAAATGGAGAACGGTTGAACCCGATCTTTTATCTGGAAACAGGAGAAGGTTCCATTTTTGGTGGCAATGAATACACCAGTGAAGCGGCACAGCGATTACTAGAAGAAGCGGCAAAATATCTCGGAACACCGTATGTGTGGGGTGGATATTCCCCAAGTGGATTCGATTGTTCCGGATTTGTCAGTTACTGTCTGGTTCATTCCGGGGTAAGAAATACTGGAAGGATGACAGCACAGGGACTGTACAACATTTGTACGTCAGTATCCCAGTCGGAGGCACAGCCGGGAGATTTGATTTTCTTTACTGGAACTTACGACGCAGGGGAGCCGGTAACGCATATCGGAATCTATGTAGGCAATGGTCAGATGATCCATTGTGGACATCCGGTGCAGTATACGTCCATCAATTCCCCATACTGGCAGAGCCATTTCTATGGATTTGGACGATGGTAAGAAAAAAGGGCGGCTGCATCAGCCGTCCGGAAAGGAGAATCGATGAAAAGTCTTGAAAAAGCTACGGCAGATTATGAGAAAGCCAAAGAGAAAATGGAAGCCTCCAAAGCCAGATATGAAGCAGATTTAAAGCGGTTCAAGGCTGCGGAGATTGCAAAAACAGAAGCGGAAAATCTGGAAATTGTAAGAATTATCCGTGCAATGGATATGAGTATTCCGGAATTGGAAGCTTTCAAAAAGAGAATGAAAAATGAACTGCCCGGCAGGGTAGAAATACAGAAGGAGGAAACAAAAGTCGATGATGAATCTGGAAAAAATGAAACAGAAGAAGAGAACAATTACTAAAAGCAGGGTAAAAAAGAGCTTGCTTGCAGCAACGACATTTCTTTGCCTGACATCGCCTATGCTCCAGACACAGACTGCTTATGCAGCTGAGAATACCACACCTGCAATCACGATTGAGAAGCCGGATGGCTGGAAACAGGGAGAAACAACCATTGCTGTTACGGTAGATGCCAGTCATATGCCGGAAGGTTTTTCGATAGCAAAAATTGAAGCAAAAGCAGGAAAAGATGGAAGCTGGCAGGATGTAACCGGAAGCGGAAGTATCACGATCACAGGAAATCAGACAGTGTATGTGCGTGTGACAGATGGTGATGGAAAGGTGTATGAGCAGAATCGTTCTATTAAGTGTTATGACACGGAAAAGCCGACACTCTCTGCTTCCCTGACAGATGGTGTGCTGACGATTCAGGGGAATGATACAGTATCTGGGATTACTGCAGTAACAGTCAATGGCACCACTTATACAGACTTGAAGGATGGAATGCTGAGAGTGCAATTGACACAGAAAGATTTTACTACAAAACAGATTGAAATCACGGTAACAGATGGTGCCGGAAATACTTCTGAAAAGTATGTACTGCAGAATCCTTATTATGAATGTAAGCGTCAAATAGCATACACCTAACAGTAAAAAACATCTCAATATATAATAATAGAGTCATCAATAAGTGGAGGTGTTAATATGACAAAAGAACAACGGAAGCAATACTGGAAATCAATCATTGATGAATGTTATTCATCTGGTGAAACAGTAATAAGATGGTGTGCTGAGCATTCCATCAATGAATCATGTTTCTATAAGTGGCGAAAAATCATCTATCCTGACTACTCTAAAACTGTAAAAAATGATAATGACCTTTTCACACCTGTGGCAGTCACTGAAGTAAATAAAAATATTTCT
>NZ_JMLH01000057.1 GCF_000686665.1 Thomasclavelia saccharogumia DSM 17460
TGATCAAAGAATATGCGTTTCGAGATGACCAGGGAGAGGTAGAAAAAAGTAATCTTAATTACCGTTATTTTATCAAGATGAGACATATCGATAAGCTCATCAAGGAAAAAGGAATCACAGGATTAGATGATTTAGAAAGATTATGTTATTTGTTTATAAAAAATGAATATCCTGATATAATGAAAGAAAGAGAAGAAGATATCGTGGAGATGGTGATAAAGATGTATGACAAGTTTAGAAGTAATGAGCCGATATGGTCATTAGCAAACTAGTTAGCGTTAGCGAAGCTTAGAACTGAATCATTAGAGATGGAACGTGAAGAAAAGACAGCCAAAAGGATCGAAGAGGGAATCAAAAAAGGTATCGAACAAGGGATTGAACAAGGTATAGCTCAAGGAATCGAGCAAGGTATTGAGCAGGGTATTGAAATTGGACGAGAAGAAGGAGTTGAAATAGGAAAAAAAGAAACTTTAAAAAAAGAAAAACAAAGATGCATCAAGATATTAAAAAAGCAATATCATCAAGACTGTCAGGAATGGGTAGAGAGTTTAAATGAAAAACAAATGGAATTAATATATGAATATATATTTGAAGAAGATGATTTTGAAGTATTTAAACAAAGGATAGAAAGCTGATAAGTATTATTGATGGGTTTGTCAAGTAAAGCGTGTAAATATATATTAGTATTTATACCTTTAATAATTTTTCAATTAATGATTCGAAAATATATTCAAACCTAGTTTAAATTACGATTATTTCTTTGAAATTGATTTCCTAAAAATCTGTTAACATTAATCCAAAAAAGAGGCCAAAAAACATTATAATCGGTTTTTTGGCCTTTTTATATTTTAGTTAATAAAAAAGAATTAGCTTATTTAACTAATTCTTAAATTCGATATTAATAATTTTTACATCATAAGGTTCTGCAACCCCAACTGTAACGATTTCATTTACCCCATGTCCCAAAACCGCTTTAGCTAGTGGTGATTCATTTGAAATCTTACCATTTAAAGGATCAGTTTCGGTAAACCCTACAATTTGATAACTTTCCGGTTCAGCATCTTTTTCAGACAAATCTAAAATAGTTACAGTAGTTCCCGGTTTAACCACTTTTAAATCCATCTGATCTTCAGATATAATTTCTGCATGCTGCAACATATAATCAATTTCTTTGATTCTTGATTCTAAGTGAGCTTGTTTTTCTCTTGCTGCATCATAATCAGCATTTTCTGATAAGTCACCTTGAGAACGTGCTAATTGTAATTCTTCAATAACCTTAGGTCTTTCGACATTAATCAAATTATCTCTTTCTTGTTCTAATTTTTCTAACCCGCTTTGAGTTAACAATACTTTTTCTTGTTCCATAATCTCACCTCGTAGTTTCTAATATAGCATATATTAGATTAAATATCTAGTCCTAATATTTCCATAATTTTTATCATAAATTATTCATTTTTTACAAAATATTAATTATTTTATTTTTCAACTTAAACAACTCTTCTTCCCATGTCATCTTTTTTTAATTCAATATCTACAGGAATCCGTAATATTTCCATCGGATGATTAGCTACTTCAACCTCGATATTATCTTCATTAATAATCTTGGTTACTGGAATAAGCACATTATCATGAAAAGGACTAAAAAACTCGATTTTATCACCTAGTTTAAAATAATTGCGCTGTTCAATCACTGCTAACTTATTTTCCTTATCATAACTAATCACTCGAGCACAAAATTCCTGAGTTGGATGTTCATCACGCTGATTATATAGCTGTTTTGAATTATCAGCTTGATTATCAAAAAAACCAGTACATAAAGCACGATTAGCAGCTTTAAGTAACTCTTGATAATATTTATCATCTAAAACAAAACTATCAGGATCATTACAATAATCATCTATTAATTTACGATAAGTAGAAACAACTGTTGCAATATAATGTAACGATTTCATCCTTCCCTCAATTTTAAATGAATTAACTCCAATCTCAATTAATTCGGGAATATGATTTATTAATGCCATATCTTTACTAGACATACTAAAAGGAATTTGTCCTTCATTAAGTTTTTGATTATTTTCAAAAATATCATAGTACCAGCGACATGATTGACTACATCCGCCTCGATTAGCATCACGATGTGAAAAATAGTTTGATAACATACAACGTCCTGAATAATGAATGCACATTGCACCATGAATAAAATATTCAATATCGATATCTGTTTTATCTAAAATACTTTTTAAATCATCAAAACAAACTTCTCTTCCCAAAACAACGCGATCCATCCCCTGTTTTTGATAAAACTTAATTGCTTTAGTATTTAAAGTCGAAAGTTGTGTTGAAACATGAACTTCTAAATTTAATTTCATATCTTTAGCAATTTTCATGATATATGGATCAGCTACAATAATCGCTTTAACACCAGCATCATCTAAAGCTGCTAAATATTCTTTGATTCCCTCCAAATTATCCTGATGTAAAATAATATTACATGTTACATGAATTGCTGCATTATGTTTATCTGCAAAACTAACTGCTTCTTTTATATCTTCCAAAGTAAAATTAGATGCACTTGAACGAAGAGAAAATTCTTTACCACCAACAAAAACAGCATCAGCTCCATATCTAATGGCAACTTTAAGTTTCTCAAGATTTCCTGCTGGCGCTAATAATTCCGGTTTTTTTATTATAATTCGTTTACCATTTATTATTTTACTTACACTTCTCATTTTCTTCTCGCTTTCTTACATCATCAATTTTATAAACTGTGGCATCAAACATAAAACTATGATGAAAATCTACATCACTTTCTAAACGATAAAGCTGTGGTAATAATTCTTTGCTAACTTTACCATATGTTCCATTACCAATACTTTTTAAAGCATCCTGATATAAATTTACTATTTCTACTAATTTCAAATCATCAATGAACAAAGATTCAATATATAAATAATCAAAATCTGTAAAACTACTCAAAATATCTAAACAACATAGTTGTTTTTTACTTAAAATATGACAGCCAAATTTATCTTCATATATATGACAGCCATAATCCACACCACTAGCTTGAATAACAATTCCATCACTTATAGAAACTGATTTATCCAGTTTAATTTCTTTAAAATAATTAGATAATAATTTTCGTTTAGAATAAGCCATATACTCAACACCATGAATCTGTGTCATTGTTTTTAAGTTACTATTTTTAGCAATAATAGTTTTTTCATCAAGAGGAATTTCACGTGCTAAAAAAGCACTATCAATTCCTAACGTAGATAAATAATTTAACGTTGCCTGATTAGTATTTAAAGTATCCGGACTATAAATCATTTCAAAATGATAACCATTTTCCTGACAAATTTCTAAAACGCCAAAATCTTGAAACAAAATACCATCAATTTTTAAATCATGTAACTTTGCTAGATGATCCATTAAAGCATCTAAATCATGTTCTTCGATCAAAGCATTTACCAGCACCCACAACTCAGCTGAACCTAGCTGATGTTTTAAACGGCGTAACTCTTCATAATCAAGTGCCAAAGCCTGACGACAAGAAAAATATTTTGTTCCGACAACAAAATATTTAATCCCTATATCAATAAAGTCATTAATAAATTTATTACTGTTTAAATGTACTACTAACTCCATTATACCACCTTTTTTCTTATCACACATATCCCATCACCAACATGATAATACTCAACATCATACTGATCATTATTAAAGATCCAGTCTTTGAAACGTTTGATTTTTTTCACCAATTGTTTAGTATTACGATTTCTAATATTATCAATATCAAAGATCATTCCATGAAAATCAAGATTATCAACAATACAGATTCCTTTATCAGCTATCAAAGGCATATACTTTTCAAAAAATTTTTGATACTGAGCTTTAGCAGCATCAATAAACAAACAATCATATTTTTTCAAAACAAGATCACTCAACTCAAAATCCAAAGCATCACCATGATGAATAATTATCTTTTCATCTAATTCATTATCATTTATATTTTTTAATGCTTCTAAATACCTTTCATCATTCAATTCAATTGTCTCAACTTTAAAATCAGGAATATTACTAACTAACATCATTGCTGAATAACCGATTGCACTACCTATTTCTAAGCAGCTACAACAATTATTTTCTTTAAAAACATTGATCATAAACTCTAATCCTTCACGCTGCATAACAGGAATATTTCGCTCAATCGCATCTTTTTCCAACTCATTAAAATACTTCATTATTAATACCACTTATTTTCCTTTACTACTTGCTGATGTTCATCATATGTTTTTGAAAAAATTACTGTTCCGTCTTTTAAAGCAAAGAAGAACAAATCATCAGTTTTTTGATAGTTTAGACACGAATCTAAAATTTCATTTGAAACCGTACTTATAGGTCCAATTGGTAAACCATCATACTTATATGTATTATACTTAGAATCTACTTCTAAATGATTATATGTAACAGCAACCGTTTTAATTTGATTTGCATAATTTACCGTAACATCACTACCTAAACGCATATTTATTTCTAAACGATGCATAAAAACTCCTGCAATCTTAGCTTGATCTTCTTTCTTTCCTGATGCTTCACATTGAACTACTGATGCCAGTGATAAGAACTGATGAACAGTCACACTATTACCGTTTATTTTAAATTCGGCAATTTTATCTTTAATTGCACTTAAATTCTTATCCATCTGATCTAACATCATTTCCGTAACATCCTCAATCGTTGTTTTTTTAGATGTTATCACATAAGTTTCGGGTCCAAGATATCCTTCTAAAGGAAACATGATTTCATTTCCTAAAATACATTGATCTAAAAACCAGTATTTATCAACTAATGTTTGCAAATACTCTTTATCAGCCCATTTTTCCAATACCTTTTGTGTCTTTGCCGCCAAGATTTGTTCATCATTTAAATTAGTTGTATCAACCTCAATATCTAATGCTTTTGCAACCTGACTAGCACACTCAGGAATCGTATTGCCATCTAAAATAGTAATCTTTGCAGTAGAAATATAATTTTTATCTCCTTCAAGAATCTTTAAAATCGTTTTTAAATCCATATTTTTATTCAAAACATAAACATTTGCAATAAGATCATGTTTATGTAATTTTGCATAAATATCAGCAACCGTTTTATTTTTTATTAAACCTGCTTGATCTAACTGATTTATTACTGTACTTGTTGATCCAGAAATTTCAACAACAATTTCTTCACTTTTTGCAGAAACTGCTTTTTGTCCATCGAAATAAAAAAATAATAAACCAAAAACAACAATTAAAACAGCTATACTTGTACCTATAATAATTTTTTGCTTTCTTTTCATAATCTCCTCCGTTTTTTTACATTATAAGATATTTTTCTCACTTATTCAACTTATCTGTAAATATAACAAAAATTGACAATTCTACATATAGTATGTCCATTTTTTCAAAAAAAGAAATGGAGATCATCTCTAATAATCCATATTAAATTTAGTAATGCAGACTAGTTTGTTTACTAAACATCATTTTCTTGAACCAAAAACCTAGTACTAAGACACGATTATCCTTATTTTAAATAATAAATACTTTATAACCTTTTTAATCACTATGATTTCTCCGTTATTATAATTGCAAAAAATATTTTATCTATTGATTCATGATTACCATTATATCGGCCATTACCGCTATTATATTCGTATCAGTTATATTTTTATATGCAATACAAACAAATTATTCATAATTAAAACTTATAGAATCAGGAGTATATTAAAATATTTTCTAAATAAAATTTTGTTACTTTTTCTAAAAATTCTTAGTATCCCTTCATTTATCCATTAATAATAAAAAAGCTAAATATTTTAGCTTTTTTATTATTGATCACATTTATTTTTACAGCACCCATGATCATTATGATTATGTTCACCACAGCATTCATGATCATCTTCATGACAGCATCCACCTTCACCATGTCCATTGCAACATTCATAATCGTCTTGATTTTCAGCCATGAAACTTTGAAAAACTTCTTCAACTAATTCCCATTCATCAGGACTTTCAATTGGGTATAATTTTCCTTCATCATCATAAATCGACGCAAAAACATTTGGCTCTTCAGCTAACGAATCATAGTATAAAACATATTGCTTACCTAATTCATCGTTATTAAAAGTGAATAATACTTCAAACTCTTTTTCATTTCCTTGATCATCAATTACTTGGATTTTATTTGCTTCCATTAAATTTCCTTTCTAATTAGCATCTAAATAGCCCTGTAATATTGCTACCGCTGCCATTTTATCAATTACTTTTTTTCTTTTTTTTCTAGAAACATCAGCAAAAATTAATTGATCCTGCGCTATTTTTGTAGTTAAACGCTCATCAACTAAAACAACATTTAACCCTGCCACTCTTTTTTCTAACATTTCTTTAAATTTAATTGAAATCTCAGCTCTTATTCCTAAATCACCATTCATATGCTTTGGTAGTCCCAATACTACTGTCTTGATATGATTTTTATCAATTATATCTTTAATATAATCAGCTGCTTTTTCATATTCATTTTCAGCAAAACGATATGTTTCAATGCCATGAGCTATCATTCCTAATGCATCACTCATGGCGATACCACATGTCCTTGAGCCTAAGTCTAATCCTAATACACGTTCCATCTATTTCTCCAAATACGATTTAACTAATTCTTCGATGATTTCATCACGCTCGATTTGTTGAATTATATTTCTAGCATTTTTATGACTAGAAATATACGCAGGGTCATTAGAGATTAAATAACCTGCAATCTGATGTACTGCATTATATCCTCTTTCGTTTAAAGCATCTATTACTGTTTGAAGATTGCTGCGAATCATCTCACGACGCATATCCTCAGAACTAAATACTTTTGTTTTTGTTAAATCATGCATATTATTCGACCTCCTTTAAGGTTACACCTATATCATCATTTTACACTAATTATAAGTAAATTAAAAGAAATTTTTAAGTTCTTCTTTAATACAAATAACTTTTTCATTGATTGGACAACCACCTTGAGCAAAATCTGGTTTTCCGCCACCACGTCCCGCTACTACTGCATTTATTTTTTTAACAATATCGCCAGCTTTAAAACCATTAGCAACATAATCTTTAGTCACCCCAACATAATATGAACATTTATCTTCAAACTGTGATACTAAAATTACTATTCCCGAATCAATTTTATCCCTAAAATCAAAAGTTAACTGTTTTGCTTTAGCACTTTCTAAAGTTTCTTCGACAAATAATACTTTGACCCCATTGATTTCTTGAATATCGTTAGCTTTACTAGCCGCATTCAAAGCATTCAATTTAGCATTTAAAGTCTCTACTTCTTTTTTAACAGCAGCTAATTCTTCATTTAAAGCGCTAACTTTATTTACTACTTCTTTACGATTTTTTAATTTCAAAAGATTACTGATAGTATCTACTGTTTCCTTTTCTTGAACTAAAGCTTCATAAGCACTTTTACCAGTAATTGCTTCAATTCTACGCACACCACTACCAACACTCTCTTCAGTTTCAATTTTAAATAAACCAATATTAGCACTGTTAGCTACGTGACAGCCTCCACATAACTCTTTTGAAAAATCACCTACAGAAACAACACGTACAGTATCACCATATTTTTCATCAAACAGAGCCATTGCTCCACTTGATAAAGCTTCTTCTTTGGACATGTTGACGATTTCAACATCTATTCCTTGGAAAATAACATTATTTACTTTTTCTTCAACTGCTTTGATCTGTTCATTTGAAATCTTTTCAAAATGAGTAAAATCAAATCTCAGACGATTATCATCAACATATGAACCAGCTTGGTTGATATGACTACCAACAACCTCTTTTAAAGCTGCCTGTAATAAATGCGTAGCTGTATGATTAGCAATAATTTTATTACGTTTTACTTTATCGATTTCTAATGTTAAAACATCACCAACACTAATTGTCCCTTCTTCAACTTTAACAAAGTGTAAATGCTGTTGATTAGGAGCTTTTAACACATTGATTACACTTGCTTTACAATTATCATTATAAATTATTCCTGTATCTGCGCATTGACCACCCATTTCAGCATAAAAAGTTGTATCATCAAAAATAATTTCACCATAATCATCTAAAACATCTGTTTTAACACCATCTTTAAATATTCCAATAACTACACCGTTAATATTTGTCGGATCATATTCAAATGTTGAAGGCAGATCAAAAGCCATTAAATCAGGTTTTTGACTAGCCATTGATTCATTATCCTCACGAGCACCACGAGATCTTTCCCGCTGAATCTTTAATTCTTCTTTAAATCCTTCTTCATCAACCTTTAAGCCTGACTCTTCAGCGATTTCCAATGTTAACTCAAATGGAAAACCATATGTATCATATAATTTAAAAGCATCTTTACCACTAATAGTACCATCGCTATTTTTAGCAATTAAACTGCTTAATAATTTTTCACCATTTGATAACGTCTTATGAAAAGCTTCTTCTTCTTTCTTAACTAAATCACTAATATAACTAACTTTTTCTGGTAAATAATCATAGAATTCTTTCATTACATCACTAACAACAGCTACTAAATTATACATAAAAGCTTGTTCAATACCAATTTGTTTACCATATCTTACAGCTCTTCTTAAAATTCTTCTTAATACATAACCTCTTCCAGCATTATCAAATAATGCTCCATCAGCTAAAGCAAAAGTAACTGTACGAATATGATCAGCAATCACGCGATATGCCATCTTATTTTCACGATAACTTACATTTGCTAGTTTTTCAGTTTCGTGAATGATTGGTAAAAAGAAATCAGTATCAAAATTAGTTTCTCCATCCTGAATGATACTTGTAATTCTCTCTAAGCCCATTCCCGTATCAATATTTTTTTGTGGCAATTCTTGATAGTCTTCCCGCGCAATTCCTTCTTGTGAATTATATTGCGAAAAAACAAGATTCCAAATTTCAATATAACGATCATTTTCTAACTCTTCATAAAATAATTTTAATCCTAAACCTTCAGGATCATATTTTTCACCACGATCATAAAAGATTTCTGAATCTGGTCCACATGGTCCTTCACCAATTTCCCAGAAATTTCCTGGGGTTTTTAACATATGACTAGGATCAACACCTTTAACATTGACCCAATAGTTATATGCTTCATCATCATGATCATGAACAGTAATATATAGTTTATCTTTTTCAAAAGCAAACCATTTTTCATCTGTTAATAGTTCCCAAGCAAAATCAATAGCTTCTTTTTTAAAATAATCACCAATTGAAAAGTTTCCTAACATTTCAAAGAAAGTATGATGACGTGCTGTTTTACCGACATTTTCAATATCGTTAGTACGAATTGATTTTTGAGCATTGGTAATGCGAGGATTTTCGGGTTTTATAGTTCCATCAAAATATTTTTTTATTGCTGCTACTCCAGCATTGATCCAAAGTAATGTTGGATCGTCATTTGGAATTAATGAATGACTTGGTTCAACTTTATGACCTTTGCTTTCAAAAAAATCCAAAAACATTTTTCTTACTTGATTTCCAGTTAATTGTTTCATTTTCTTCTCCTTATCCAATATAAAAAGCCGCTCCTAATTCTAGGAACGACTTTGATCGCGGTACCATCCTAGTTCATGAATAAATCATGCCCTCATTTAGCTAGTAACGCAGCTTACACGGTAATTATTAATTACTCTCCAAAGCAGCTTTCCTATAAACATGCTTAGTATTTTCACCAGCCATACTATCTCTTAAAACATCTTTACAGTACTCTTCTTTTTCAACGATTTACCAAATTATAAACTATCCATATTTATTTTTCAAGTCTCATCTTACATCTTTGCTTTTAAATTATCCATCATATCTTCAACACATTCACACTCACTAAATAAAATCATCAGTGAAGCAACAGTTAAACCAATTAGTAATTTATTTCTTGCTAACATATTCTCACCTCAGTTTAGTTTGTCATGATTCTAAAAAATCATACACACTTAATTCTTTACTATTTTCAAAACGTTTTTTTAAAGTTGTTTTACGACGACCATCTTGATAATTATTAAGACCATGTATAAATGCTTTAGAATTCCCCAAAATAAAGAGAGATTGTTTAGCCCGAGTTATTGCTGTATATAATAGATTACGTCTTAGCATAATATAATAATCTGATAATACTGCCATAATTACGATCTTAAATTCATTTCCCTGTGCTTTATGAATCGACATACAGTATGCATGAGTGATCGTATTAAAATTTTGTGAAGTATATTCGACAATATTACCATCAAAATCAACTACTAAAGTATCTTGAAGATACTCAAAGTTATCTTTTCGACAGATTTCAATCAAAATGCCGATATCACCATTAAAAACATCGTCATCGGGACGATTTTTCAATTGTAGGATCTTATCTCCAATTCGATATTCGACACGACCAACTTTGTAACTTTCACTAAATTCATCTTTAGGATTAAAAACATCCTGTAAAGCATCATTTAATGCATCGATTCCGGCAACACCTTGATACATTGGAACCAGTACCTGAATATCATTAACATCATATCCTTCATTCAAAGCCTTCTTTACAATTGTTTTAACATTTTTAACAACATCATAATTCAAACAGGGAAAGTAATTTATATCTCGATACTGATTAAAAATCGCCATATCTTCTATTTCATCATTAATAATATGATGAGCTAACTGGATGATTCCCGAATCTTTAGCTTGTCTAAAAATTTCATCTAGTTCAATCGTTTTTATCCCGGCTTCAATTAAATCCTGTAAAACATTTCCTGGGGCTACAGACGGTAACTGATGATGATCACCAATAAATAATATTTTATTGATCTTTCGTCCCGCTTCAAATAACTTACTTAAAAGCAGGCAGTCAACCATCGAAAACTCATCAATGATCAAAACATCGATATCTAGAGGATTATTTTTATTCATTGCAAAAGTATTACTATGCAGATCCCATTTTAATAAACGATGAATCGTACAAGCATTGATTCCCGTTAATTCCATCAAACGTTTAGCGGCTCTTCCTGTAGGTGCTACTAAACCAATACGATCTTCTGGATATAAAGTCGTATAAACTTTTAATAAGGCTTGAACGATCGTTGTCTTACCGGTTCCGGGACCACCAGTTAAAATCATCACTGATGATTTTAAAAAATAATTTAATGCTTCTTTTTGTTTTAGCGCATAAGTTATCCCTTGCCTTTTTTCATAATTTTTTAAAAGACGCTCTACTTCATCTTCATCAAATAATTCATCAGGTCGATTAATTCGTGCTTTTAAATATTTTGCGATATTTGTTTCGGCTTCATACATCTCATGATAATAATATCGTTCATCTTCTTTAATGATCAATCCTTCATCGATCAATTGTTCTAAATAATCATAAAAAATCGTTTCTTCAAGATTATAGATGATTTTCTTAAACATCTTTATGATTTCTTCAAGTAAACAATAGGTACTTCCGGTATTAAAACCATATTGTTTAATACTATAGACAATGGCTGCCTTGATCCGATTGGGATCATCTAAAGTTCCACCAGTTTTTAAAGCTAGATCATCTGCAGTCTTAAAACCGATTCCATCAATATCTTCAATCAATTGATAAGGATTATTTTGAAGAATCTCCAAGGTTTTTTCTTGATAAAAAGCCTGAATCAAACCTAAATTTTTTAAACTGATCCCATGTCCCATAAAAAACTGCATCACTTCTTGATCATAATCAGCATTAGTTAAAGTATCGTAAATGATATCGCGACGCTTTTCCGTCATTCCAATCACAAGATCGAGACTATGCTTATCTGCTTTGATCTTCGTTAAACAGTCTTCACCTAAACTATCAACGATCTGTTGAGCAAGTTTTTTACCGATTCCTTTAAACAAAGGACTTGACAAGTATTTTACAATTTCATCATTTTCTTTAGCTAAAATAATTCGATACTCGTTTAACTTAAACTGTTTTCCATATTTAGGATGAATCTCATAATCACCAATAAATAGATATTTATCATAATCATTAAAATTATTCATATAGCCGTTCATCGTAATTAATTTATCTTCCTGCTCAACTTCAATTAGAGCTACAATATAATTAGAAGATTCACTATAAAAGCGAATCTTCCTAATATAACCAGTATATTCAATCATTATAAATATTTGATCGGTTCACCATCTTTATAGACAGTATCGATCGTTCCTCCTCCCAAACAAACATCACCATCATAAAAGACTGCGGCCTGTCCTGGAGTCACTGCTTTTACCGGCTTATCAAAAGTTAAATAGACCGTCTTTTCATCAACAAACTCTAATTGAATTGGATTATCCATTTGCCGATATCTAAACTTAGCATTACAGTTGATCTTTTCATTTGGCTTATTTGATGCAATCCAGTTTACATCAGTAATTAAAGCTCCTGAAGAATATAACCAGTCTTTTTGATCACCCTGACATATATATAAAACATTTTTATCATAATCTTTGCCAACTACAAACCAGGCAGCTCCAGGTCCCCCGATTCCTAAACCTTTACGCTGACCGATCGTATAATACATGATACCTGAATGATCACCGATCACATCACCAGTTTCGATATCAACCATTTTCCCTGGCTGAGCTGGAATATAATTTTGTAAGAACTTTTTAAAATCACGCTCTCCAATAAAACAAATTCCGGTACTATCTTTTTTATCAGCTACTGGTAA
This sequence comes from Thomasclavelia saccharogumia DSM 17460, assembly GCF_000686665.1. Lineage (GTDB taxonomy): Bacteria > Bacillota_I > Bacilli_A > Erysipelotrichales > Coprobacillaceae > Thomasclavelia > Thomasclavelia saccharogumia. The sequence goes on from NZ_JMLH01000057.1 coordinate 12,752, forward strand.
TTTTAATTCATGCGCAAGTCTGCGTACTTCCTGTTTATCAATTTCACCTAGCGGAAATAAAGAATTTTGCAATTGTTGTTGATTTAACTGACATAAAAAATAGCTTTGATCTTTATTATTATCTAACCCTTTAAGCATGATTGAATCTTTACCATCCTGGTGAATTACTCGCGCATAATGTCCTGTTGCAATATAATCAGCATTCAATGTTTTAGCATAATCTAAAAACGCTTTAAATTTAATATGCTTATTACATAAAATATCTGGATTTGGCGTTCTCCCTTTACGATACTCATCTAAAAAATAAGTAAAAACATGATCCCAGTATTCCTTGATGAAATCTACTCGTTTTATTTTAATATCTAAGCATTTAGCAACAGCTTTAGCATCATTATAATCCTCTTCTTGAGGACAAATATCATTGTCATTAGTAGGATTACCTAAAATATCATTGTTCAACTGGCTATCCCAATTACGCATAAAAACCCCAATGACTTCATAACCTTGTTTTTTTAATAAATAAGCAGCTACGGCCGAATCAACACCACCGCTTAATCCTAATACTACTCTTTTTGACATTCTCGTCACCTCACCTGCTTATAATAACATTTCTATAAAAAAAAAGAAAGAAAATTAATTCTTTCTTATTTTAGTCTTGACATTGGCAGCATTGCCGCTCCGATTGCCCCGCAATCTTCCAATTTAGTTGTCAATAAAGGAATATGTCCCTGCATTCCAACATGAATCTTTGAATTGAATTGTTCAACTAATTTATCATAGAAATAATCTTTTGATTTCATTACCCCACCACCGATAATAAAACAGTGAGGGTCTACAGTATGAGCAATATTTGCAAATAAAGTAGCTAACTGAGATATACATTCTTCAACGATGCTTTGAGCCTTCAAATCACCTTCATCAGCTAATCTAAAAACATCGCCAGCATGATTTACTATATCTTCGCCTAATAATTCTTTACCTTTTCTTGTAATTGCCGTTCCACTTGCTTCACCTTCAACAGCACCTGGATTCAAAGCACCAAATTTATAGCCATTATTTTTAACGATAATATTACCGATTTCTCCAGCGTGTCCGCGGCCACCAGATACTAATTTACCATCAACGATAAAAGCTCCACCAATTCCTGTAGAAACCGTTACATAATAACAAGTTGGATAATTTTTTCCAGCTCCTAATAAAGCTTCGGCTAAACCTGCCACATTAGCATCATTATCAATAAATACTGGTAAATTAAAACGATCAGCCAGTTTATCACAAATTGGATAATTTTCAAATCCTGGTAAATTAGTAGCCATGATCATCGCTCCTTTTACCGTATCAACTGGTCCTGGTACTCCAATTCCAATTCCACTGACACCTTTCATCCCACCACAAACAGTGGTATCTAAACTTTCGATTTGACGAATGATTTTAGCACACACGTAATCTGGACCATTGTCTCTTTCAGTATTATCTTTTACTTCACTGTATGTTGTCCCATTTTCATCAACTAGTAAAGTACGGACATTTGTCCCACCTAAATCAATTCCAATAAAATATTTCATCTTATTCCTCCTGTAAGCAATATAAATAATTATACAATAAAGCTGCTAGTATTAAAAGATATCTAGAATAAACTTTTTTCTATTTTTTTAAACAGCTCTGGCACAGGACAAATTATTTCTTTATCCTGTAAATAATCTAATACACCAAATGTTTTGACAAACCTGATCTTATAAGCATGCAAAAGCTGATTATTCAATCCAAAACTTTTTTTAATTATTTTATTTAATTCAAAATCCCCATATTTACGGTCACCGATAACAGGATGATCGATACTAGCAAGATGAACTCTAATTTGATGCATTCGTCCCGTTACTAAAGTTACTTCTACTAAGCTATAACTATCATTACTTTTCAATGGTTTTACCTGTGTTTCCATCGTTAAAGCTCCAGGATGATCTTTATTCACTAATTTTACCTGCGCTTGATCTTCAAGTTTTATCATGTAGTTTTTTAAATTACGTTTTTGATTTAATTTTCCTTTACAAATCGTCAAATAACTTTTTTCAATACAATGTCTTTGTTTGATCATTTCATTTAAACATTGTAAAGCAGCTAAAGTTTTACCAAAAATAACGATTCCACTCGTATTCCGATCTAAACGATGAACTGGTCCTGGCATAAAAGTATTTTCACGTCCTAAATCCAGCTCCTTCTTTTTAGCTAAATAGCTTAATACTTGATTAGTTAAAGTATTAACACTTTCATTAATATCTTCATGAACTAATAAACCTGCCGGTTTATAAACAATCAAAACATGTTTGTCCTCATAAAGTACTTTAAATGTCTTTTCAACATCATAGATACTTTTAGCAGCTGTAAATTCCTGAAATTTATCTTCATATAAAAACATCTCTACAACATCATTATTTTTTAAAATATATTTTTCATCAACTTTTTTTCCATTCACCTTGATATCTTTTTTACGAAACATTTTATAAATAAAATTAGCTGGTGCATTTACTAAAAGTTTCTTCAAATATTTATCAATTCTTTGATTAGCATCATTTTCATTAATCTTTATCTTTTTCATATTTATCACCATTGATTATTATAACAAATTCCCCAAATAATTCCGCAACTATTTTAATGAAACCCTTTACATTTTTAAATCTGAATGCTATAATATCATTGTCAAGTGAAGATGATTCACTTTACATACCCCCTATTATCACCCTTACGTGAAATAATATAAAAAAGTATGCACCCCCGCATACTTTTTTGTTATAATTTTATTTGAGGTGAAATTAATGGAAAAGAAAATAGCTAGTGAATTGATTTATGATGGCAAAATCATTAAAGTTTATAAAGATAAAGTAATTTGTGAAAATGGTAATGAAGCTACTCGAGAAGTTGTTAGACATCATGGTGGGGTGGGTATTTTGGCAGTCGTTGAAAACAAAATACTGCTTGTTAAACAATACCGCTACCCTAATGCCACAGATACTTTAGAAATTCCTGCTGGTAAATTAGAATTAAATGAAAATACAGAAATTTGTGCTTTGCGTGAATTAGAAGAAGAAACTGGCTACAGTGCTAAAAGTATCGATAAAATTGCAAAATTTTTACCAACCCCTGGCTATAGTGATGAATGGTTATATATCTATGAAGCTAAAGATGTTTTTAAAGTAGAAAATCCTCGTGCTTGTGATGAAGATGAAGAAATAGAAGTTATTGCCATGGATATCGATGAAGCATATCAAAAAGTCGTCAGTGGTGAAATCTTTGATTCTAAAACAATGATTGCTATTATGCACGCCTATATTAACAAGAGCAAATCATAAGATTTGCTTTTTGAATACAAAAAAAGTTCTGTTAAACAGAACTAATCATCTAACTGGCGGTCTGGACGGGACTCGAACCCGCGACCTCCGCCGTGACAGGGCGGCATTCTAACCAACTGAACTACCAGACCAATTGAATGGCGGAGACAGAGGGATTTGAACCCTCGCGCCAGTTTCCCGACCTACACCCTTAGCAGGGGCGCCTCTTCAGCCTCTTGAGTATGTCTCCATTTCCTCAACTGCCTACTCATAATATCATGTTTAGACTTATATTGCAATATATTTTTTGATTTTTTATTAAAATCATTATTAATGATTCATGAAATCTCTAAATTACGTTGATTTATAGCTTTATTTCTCTACGCTCAATATAATAATTATTTTCATCAATATATAAAATCATATATGTCAGCGGTAATGAAAACCGTCTTCTGCCACAACTTCCAGGATTAAGATAATAAGTGTTATTGTCCTTTTGTTGTAGATAGCAGTGAGAATGTCCAAAAATATAAAAATCGACATTTTGAATACCCTTCTTTTGATGAGTTAAATAAAATTTATGACCCGCTATCTCACAATTAATCTCTTCAGGTAAATCAAACTTATCATTATTCCCTTTTACCGCTATAATTGGGGCAATTTTTTGTAATTGTTGATAAATCTCTTCTTTGACAAAATCGCCAGCATGAAAGATCAAATCACAAGTATTTAATTCTTTAATAACCTCATCTCTTAAAACATCATGAGTATCTGAAATAATCGCAATCTTTTTCATTTTTTCACCTTCCATCAAAAATCAATCACTAGATATTTTCCAATCTCAAACTTTTTGTCGCGCCTCAACCATGAAAGCATACCAGTCCTTTTGTTGTAAAAATAACAATTCATGAAACATAAAAATAAGTATTTAAGATTATTAGATCTTTTATATTTCTTTTATTTTGATATTCGTTATATAACTAAATAAGTAATTTATAATCTTATTTACATGACTTTCTTTAAATATTCTGCTAAACATTTTCATAATGATCTTTATTTATATCAATTATAAAAATTGCTTTATTTGCGATAAACAGAAAGCTAATTTATATCACAAGTTTTTTTCTGTAAGACCTCATCACTTTTTCATCATACTCCTGTAGTTTTTATATTTACAACAGTATAGCTAACTGTCATTGATAAATCAGCAAATAAAAATCATCTAATATATTATTCCTTTATTACAACAAAGATATACTATACATACATTATAATATAACAATAATTTTTATTATGGAATCAAATAACATAAAGTATTTAACAATAAAGGTAATCTTTTTAGATTACCTTTCAGGGTGTTGACAAAAGAGTGGTATAAAAACTAATTTTAATGTTTTTATACCACCTTTTTTGTTTTTTTGATATATTGTTTAATTTTATCACTTTATTTTCTTCGCTTTTTTCCTGTTTTAATAGCTTCTCTTTCTTATCTCTCCACAGCCATCTTGCCATTTTCCTTAAATTATGGCACGCAAAAATGAGCACTGCCTGCTGTCCGTTTTTTCTCAGTCCTCTTACCCGCGTATATCTTAAATTATGTTTCTCCTTACATTCCCCAAATACTCGTTCTATACTTTCTTTTCTTATTGGGTATATTTCTTTCCATTCCTCCGTATATCTTGT